>NZ_CAUVXL010000034.1:15316-16078 GCF_963555915.1 Protofrankia sp. Cas4 | reverse complement strand
C
Source organism: Protofrankia sp. Cas4 (assembly GCF_963555915.1). NCBI lineage: Bacteria > Bacillati > Actinomycetota > Actinomycetes > Frankiales > Frankiaceae > Protofrankia > Protofrankia sp. Cas4. The sequence goes on along the minus strand of NZ_CAUVXL010000034.1, from coordinate 16,077 downwards.
GGATCGCCGCCCAGGTCCACGTCACCGTGGACACGGTGCGCACGTGGCGGGGCCGGTTCGCCGACCAGGGGTTGGAGGGCCTGGCCGACCGCAAGCGGTCCGGCCGGCCGCCGCGGTTCACCTCGTTGCAGGTCGCCGAGGTCAAAGCGCTGGCCTGCGAGCTTCCCGCCGAGAGCGGCACCCCGCTGTCGCGCTGGTCGTGCCCGGAACTGGCCCGTGAAGCGGTCATCCGGGGCGTCGCCGAGGCGCTGTCGGCGTCGACCGTGCGCCGCTGGCTGGACCAGGATTCGATCAAACCTTGGCAGTACCGGTCGTGGATTTTCATCCGGGACCCGGCGTTCCGCCCGAAAGCCGCCCGCGTCCTGGACCTCTACGCCCGCACCTTCGACGGCGTACCACTGGGCGACGACGAGTACGTGATCTCCTCCGACGAGAAGACCTCGATCCAGGCCCGTTGCCGCTGCCACCCCACCCTGCCCCCGGGCAAGGCCCGCGCGATGCGCGTCAACCACACCTACGGCCGCGGCGGAGCCGTCGCCTACCGGCCGCCTGGGACGTCCACCGCGCCCAGGTCTTCGGCCGCTGCGAACCGACCACCGGCATCGTCCCGTTCATGAACCTGGTCACCCAGGTCATGACCCAACAGCCCTACGCCAGCGCGAAACGGGTCTTCTGGGTCGTCGACAACGGCTCCTCCCACCGCGGCAAAGCCGCGATCAAACGCCTGACCACGGCGTTCCCGAACGCGGTCATGGTCCACA
>NZ_CAUVXL010000034.1:0-15076 GCF_963555915.1 Protofrankia sp. Cas4 | reverse complement strand
CCCCTGTCCACGCCTCCTGGCTTAACCAGGTGGTGCGACACGAGGCCGCATGAGAACAGTGGTACTCGTTGAGGAGGTTCGACTGATGTCGAAGACGTAGCACCCGGACTTACGAGCCAGACCACTAAGGTGTGTCGTTTCTGACAATACGGGCGTTTGCGGTCATGTCATCGTGATGGTGTGCAGGCCCTCTGGTGTCGGTCGGTTGCCATGGGTGCGGCCACTCAGGGTGTTGGGATGTCGGTGCGGCGTACACCGTCGACATCGAGGACGAGGTCTGCGCCGTAGGCGGTCGCCGGTGTCTGGAAGCCGGGGCTGACCTGCCCGCTCAGGACGTGGTGCAGGAGCAGGCGCGCCGTCGCGGCGGTGAACTCGTAGGCCTCCGGCCCGTGCAGGGTGGCGAGGGCCGCCCTGCCGTCCGGTGTGCTGACGCGGGCCCAGATGTGGCTGGCGCCGGCGGCAAGCTGATCGTCGGTGGGGCCAGCGGGCAGCCGCCGGACGATTGCGTTCATGGCCGCCCGCCATGGTCTGGAGCCGAACAGCGCGGGCACGGTGGGTGCGAGACGCATCAGCCCACGCAGCGGGCCGGGCAGGGCCGTATAGGTGTCGATGGTGGGGATGCCGGTGGAGTGGGCGGCGGTGACCAGGTCGGCTCGCCAGGGGTTGGTGGCCACCGTGACCGGACCCTGGCCGAAGTCGACCCGTCTGCGTTGCGCGGCGGCGCGCTGCGGGACGAGTTCGCCGTCGTGGCGGCGGAACCCGCTGTGGTGCAGGTCGCGCGCCACGGTTGCGGCGGTGCCGCGGGAGAGCCCGCCGATGGTCTGGAAGGCCAGCTCCAGGCGGGTGGCGTCGGGGAGCTGTTTTGCCAGGTGGGCGGCGAGACAGTCGGTGGGCACCACACCGAATCCGGCACCCGGCAGCACCATCACCCCGGCCCGCAGCGCTTCCTCGTGGCGGGCCGCGGCTGCCTGGAACTCGGGCACCTCACCGGCGAGGTCGAGGTAATGGACGCCGGTCCGCACGCAGGCGTCGATGAGAGGTGTAGCGGTACGGCTGAACGGGCCCGCGCAGTTGAGTACGACGGTGATGTCGCGCAGGCAGGCCTCGATGGTTGCGGGATCGTCCAGGGCGAAGGCCCGGGTGGGCAGCTTGAGCGCTCGGCCGGTTTCGGCGAGGGATGCCGGGTTGCGTGCGGCGAGCACCGGCCGCAGGCCGGCGGTTGTGGCCCGGCGGGCGCACAGCCGGCCGATGTAGCCGGTGGCGCCGTAGATCAGGGCTGCGGTCATGATGACTCCTGATGGGTGCGGATGCGGCAGCCGCCGCCAGCTGTCGGGTGCAGGCGGTTGGGGCTGGCCGGCCCGCCGGTCACGAGGCGCCGCGGAACCGCATACGCAGGTAGGCGTCGAAGACGCGGGCGCCGAGCAGACGGCGGGTGTGTACCAGCGCCTTGGCGGCCGGGGTGACCACATAGCGGGTCCGCGGCCTGGCCGCGAACAGGGACCGTTCGATCACTGCGGCGACGGCCTCAGGCGGTGCCGACAGTCGGCGCGAGCGGTAGCCGTCGGCCATCTTCTGATCGGCGGCGGCGTTGAGGGCGGCATAGGGGCCGGCGGGGGCGGCTGATCCGGCGAGGGTATGGGCGGCGGTGTCGCCGAAACCGGTGCGGATCAGGCCCGGTTCGATGAGGATGACCCTGATGTTGAACGGGGCTGTTTCGAACCGCAGGGCGTCGGTGAGGGCTTCGACGGCGTACTTGCTTGCGTGGTAATAGCCGCCGGCGGGGAAGACGAGACGGCCGCCCATCGAGCCGACGTTGACGATCCGTCCACCGCCCGTGGCACGCATGCGGGGCAGCACGAGCTGGGTCAGCCGGGCCAGCCCGAAGACGTTGGTCTCGAACTGGCGTCGTACCGCGTCGAGATCCGTCTCCTCGATGGTGCCGTACTCGCCGTAGCCGGCGTTGTTGACCAGCATCCCGACCGCGCCGTGCTCGGCTTCAACCGCTTCGACCGCGGTGCGCATGGACGTCTCGTCGGTGACGTCCAGGGGGAGGATGCGGGCACCGGCACCAGCGAGGTCCGCGAGGGTCTCGGTCCGACGGGCGGTGGCGTAGACGGTCAGGTCGGGGCGGGCGGCCAGCCGCCGAGCGGTGGCCCGGCCGATTCCCGACGACGTCCCGGTGATCAGCACGGCGGTCATGGTGTCTCCTGGATCTCGGTGCGGGTGTGGCTCAGCCCTGCGACGATCAGTGCTACGGCGTGGCGCAGCCGTCGCAGGGTGACGTCGGGGTCGGACAGGTCCGCCTCCAGGCCGCGGGTGAGCGCGAGCAGGATCTCGGCCAGTTCAAGGGCCTTGACCCCGGGGCCGTCGGCGGCAGCGAGGTCGGCGGCTATGGTGTCGGCGGCTATGGTGTCGGCGAGCAGGTCACGCATGGCGGCGCTGTAGGCGGCTTCGAGATCGGCGGACGGACGGGCGTTGTCGCCCAGCAGCTCGGCGGCGTGCGGGCTGTCCCGCCAGAGGCGCAGGACGAGGTCGAGCTTGGCGGTCAGCACGGCGGTGAGCCGCTCGGTGAGATCAGTGCCGGTGTCGACGTCCACCCGGGCTCGGGCCAGGGCCGCATCGAAAAGCCGCTCCGCGAGGCGCCGGAAGGCGTCCTCCTTGTTGCGCACATGCTGGTACACGGCGCCGCGCGACATCCCCGCCTCCCGGGCGATGTCGTCCATCGTGGTGCGCTTCACTCCATGTCGGGTGAAGCACGCGTACGCCGCGTCGAGGATCTGCTCCACGCGCTCGTCCAACATACTGACAATCATCGCATGAAGTGTCAGTGTGTTCAACCGCGGGAGTCCGGACCGCCCCGGATGTCGTCTGCCTGATCAACCAGCAGTTCGTCAGGCGTTCCTCGCCCTGCAGGCTTTCCGGGCCAGCAGCAGTCGCCCTACGCGATCGCGGTGCGAATGGCCGATCTGCCGGTCCCGCTACTCGACGGATACGACGGTCACACCCTGCACCGCCCCCTTGCCGAACACCGCGCGGAGATGGCCGTGGAGCTGCTGACCTGGAGCCGCATCGACGACCTCGACCTCGCCTCGGTCAACGACGCCCTGCACACCCACCCCCGTCTCGGAGGCAGTACGGCAGTCTCCCGAGGAACGGTCACCGACCGTGCACACAGTTCCGGCGGCAGGTGGACTCGCGGTCCGTACAGTAGCGGTGATCGGCCCGCGCCCGCGCCCGCGCCCGTGGCCGCGGAGGAGGTGGGCGATGACGCGCTGGTTCAACACGGCCGGGCCGTGCGTGCCCAGTGATCATTACATGATCCCCGCGTCGGTTCGGCTGCCCGAGGTTCCCCGTCTGGTAGCGCGCAAGAGCTATTTCGTGGTGCACGCGCCACGACAGACCGGGAAGACAACCGCTCTGCAGGCGCTCGCGTCCGAGCTGACCGCCAGCGGCCGGCATGCGGCCCTGTTGTTCTCCTGCGAGGCCGGACGGGCCTGGGGGGACGACATCGGTGCAGCCACCCGCGCCATCCTCGACGAGATCCGCGCGGCGGCCGAGGACTCGCTCCCGGCCGGGCTATGCCCACCTCCGTGGCCGGCGGTGTCGGAGGGCACGCAGCTTGGCATGGCGCTGCGGGCGTGGGCGCAGGCGTGCCCGCGGCCGTTGGTGCTGTTCTTCGACGAGATCGACGCGCTGCAAGGCCGGACCCTGATCAGTGTGCTCAGTCAGCTACGCAGTGGCTACCGAGGCCGGCCCGACAACTTCCCCGCCTCGGTCGCGTTGTGCGGTCTACGCGACGTCCGTGACTATAAAGTCGTTTCGGGTGGTGATCCGTCCCGATTGGGAACATCCAGCCCGTTCAACATCAAGGTCGAATCGCTCCGACTGGGGGACTTCACCCTTGACGAGGTACGGGAGCTGTACGGCCAGCATACGGCTGAGACGGGGCAGACATTCACGCCAGAGGCGATGGAACGGGCGTTCCATCTGACCGCCGGACAACCGTGGCTGGTCAATGCCCTCGCCTACGAGATCGTCGACAAGATACAGATCCCGACGTCCACACCGATCACCGTCGACCATGTGGAACAGGCGAAGGAACGGCTTATCCTCGCCCGGGCCACCCACCTGGACTCGTTGGCGGACACGCTCACCGAGCCCCGGGTTCGCCGGGTCATGGAACCGGTGCTGGCCGGGACCATCACCGTGTTCGAGCCGTTCAGCGATGACGTCCTCTACGCCCGCGACCTCGGCCTGATCACCCAGACTTCCCCCGTCGAGGTCGCCAACCCCATCTACCGGGAGGTCATCGCCCGGGTCCTCGCCGACGGCCTGCTTGACTACACCGACAACGTGCCCCGCCCCCGCTCCTTCGCGCTACCCGACGGCCGTCTGGACTTCCCCCGCCTGCTGGCGGAGTTCGCTGCGTTCTGGACGGCCAACGGCGATATTCTCACCACCCGCCAGCAGTACCTACGAGGCCGGCCCTCATCTCGTCCTCATGGCCTACCTACAGCGCGTCGTCAACGGCGGCGGCTATGTCGACCGGGAGTACGGTGTCGGCCGCGGTCGCATCGATCTGCTCCTGCGCTGGCCCCACCCCGCGAAGGACGGAACACGGGCCTGGCAGCGCGAGGCTCTTGAGCTCAAGGTATGGCGCCAGGGCGACCCCGACCCCCTCCGCGAGGGCCTCGGCCAGCTCGACGCCTATCTCGACCGGCTCGGTCTCGACACCGGCATCCTCGCCGTCTTCGACCGCCGCCCGAACGCCGAACCCATCGACAGACGCACCACCATCACCCACACCACCAGCCCCACCGGCCGCACCATCACCCTCTTCCGCGGGTAGGGCGTGGCGACGTGGGCTGCCGCCAGGTATGCCGAATGAACGAGGCCCTGGGACAACCGCCGCGGCCGATCAACCGGAAACGGGTGTCCCGGCCTGTGCGCGAGCGGGGGTTGACCGGCGCCACCCACCGTCGGGGCCGCGCTTTGACCAGGTCGGACGCAAGGCTCCGCCGAGGGGAACGTCGGGCGCGTTCAACTCATTTGCCCGTCGTCCTTGTTCCGGCGAAGGGTGATCGCCTTCTCGGGGCAGGCCTGCACGCACAGGCCGCACGCGTGACAGTCCATCGGCTTGGCCACGACGGCCTGGCGCCGGCCGTGCGCCAAGTATTTCAATGAGCCCAGCAGGGACATGCCCTCGCGTTCCTGTTCGGTCAGCTTGCGCACCTCGAACACGTCGTAGGGGCAGACGACGACGCAGTCCTCCTTACCTTCGCACCGATTGCGGTCGATGATCGGAAGTGCGACGCCGGCCGGCGACTTGGACGTGCAGTCTGACGGTGTTGATCGCTGTTGTGGCACGGTTCGGTTGTCCTCCAGTCGGTGCGTCGCACCCCAGTGGCCTGATTCGACAATGGTGTTGTCCCAACTCGACACGTCGGCGAGCTTTCCGGTTTGACGTTACCTGCGACCGACACACCGATTACGCCGCGGGCTCGCCGGTGACGTTTTCCCGGTGATCTTGGACGTGGGCATCCTTCACCCCGGGTTCGCGCGGCCGCGGCGGGTGTGGGATGCGGGGCGGTTGACGCCGCGGCGGGTCAGCAGAAGGCGACCATCTCGCCTAGCCACTCGTCCAGTTTGGCGATCTCGGTGGCCGACGCGATGCCCAGCGGGGTGGACCGGGTGAACCGCTGGGTGGATACCGCCGTGATCTCCTCGGTGCGTGCCCAGCTCGGCCGGTGCAGGCCGGACTCGGGCGAGTCGATGCGCACGTGATGGTCCAGGCCTCGGTCCCGCGCGGTCAGGGGCACCACGAGGGCCATGTCGATCGGAAACCGGCAGTGCGTCGTCGAGCCGACCACCACGGCCGGGCGCGGGCCGCCCTGCTCGTGCCCGATCGGCTGGCCGAAGTCCACCAGCCACACTTGCCAGGGCGCGAGCCTCAGCGCCCGGCTCACCGGTTGTACTCCGGGTATTCTTCGCGCGCATCCGGCAGGCCGTCGCCGGCCGCATCGTCGGTCAGCCGCGCCTCGGCCTGGTAGCTGGCCCATTCCTCGGCGTCGGCGCGCAGCTCCTCGTACCGCCGCATGATGCGATTGATCTTGTATTCCTTGACCAGACGCCGGACTGCCTCGCCCAGCGGCACGCCATGGAAGTCCTGCTCGGCGATCTCCGCCAGTTCGTCGCGTAGCCCGCTGTCAAGCTGCATAGATGTCGTGACCATAGCATCAAGTATGGCATCTGCTATAGATCGAACTGCGGCAGGGTCGATAGAAGATCACGCGCAGCACCGATGACCGACGATCGATCGGCAGAGACCGCGACCCCTCCACGAGCCGTACGCGTGCCGCTATTTTACGTTTCGTTTTGAACTGTCATTTAGTTACGTCTCATCGCACCGATACGATATGAAACGTTCTGGATCCTGACGCCCGATAAGCTTGTTTCTCAGGCGTCAGAACGGCTTCGAAAAGGAGGGTTCAGACATGAGCGAAGGCAGCTCAGAGGTTGCGATCCGTGACGACGGCGAACGCTCTGCGCTGTCGCCTGCCCTGGTCGAACGGATGGCCGACTACGCCCGCGCCGCGCGGGCCTCCTCGACGTGGCGGGCCTACGACAGCGACCTGCGGCACTTCGCCTCGTGGTGCGCTGAACACTCTCCGGCGCGCAGCGCGGTGCCGGCGGCACCGGCGACGGTGGCGGGCTACCTCACGGCGCTCGCCGACAGCGGCTACAAACCGGCGACGATCCGGCGTCGGATGGCGGCGATCTCCGTGGCGCACCAGCTCGGCCGGCACCTCAACCCGACAACCTCGGTCGAGGTGGCAACGGTCTGGGACGGCATCCGCCGCACCCACGGCGTGGCGCCCGCGCGCAAGCACGCGTTGGAAACCGGTTTGCTGACCCGTGTGCTCGAGGCGGTGGACGGCGATCGCCTCACCGACGTCCGGGACCGAGCGCTGCTGCTGGTCGGCTTCGCCGGATGCCTGCGCCGCAGTGAACTCGTGGCCCTCGACGTCACCGACATCGCCGAGACCGCCGACGGTCTGGTTCTTGCCATCCGCGGCTCCAAGACCGACCAGGAGCGGGCGGGTGCACTGGTCGGCCTCACCTACGGCTCCTACCGGCCGACCTGCCCGGTACGATCATGGATTGCGTGGCGTGAGGCCGCGGGCCTGGTCGAGGGGCCGGCGTTTCGGGCGGTGAACCGCCATGGCGGGGTGAGCGCTGGCCGGCTCGACCCGGGTTCGGTGGCCCGGATCGTCCAGCGCCGGGTCGCCGCGGCGGGCCTGTCCCCCGCCGACTTCGCCGGCCATTCGTTGCGGTCGGGATTCGCCACCGCCGCCGCCCGCGCCGGCGTCACGGACCGGGCCATCATGCGCCAGGGCCGTTGGCGCTCACCCACCTCGCTGGACAGCTACGTCCGGGCGGGCCGCCTGTTCGACCGTGACAACCCCTCGGGCAAGGTCGGCCTGTAGCACCCATCACAGACCGAGACGGCCGGTTGGGTTATTGAGGAACAAGGTGCTTCTGTCAGGATCATCAGTAGGATCTGGTGCAAGATCGAGCGAAAGATCGGAGTTCTCGGGAAGCTCGCCAAAAAACACATGCCCTTTCGCGATCCCGAGCCTGAACTCCTCGAGAGTCCGTGAGCCCTTCGCAGAGTTGCAACAACGACATGCGATTACTAGGTTGTTGCGATCGGAACCGCCTCCGCGGCTGATGGGAGTCACGTGTTCAAGAACGCGAGCACCTGATCGGCTGCCGCAGTACCAGCAGACCGAACCGACACGGGTGTATCTGGCGATGGACGCGTCAACTGCGACGCCTACCGTAACCTGGTTCGTCTCTGTGGCTGACACGTTCATGACGATAAGGCCCAGTTCTCGTATAGCTGACGCCGCCCGACAAGTAGCAGAAAGTAACTATCTGGCCACGGTTCCGTACAATCCCCCGACGTCTGACCTGTACTCGCCATGATGTGGCGATCATCGGCTTGGGCGAGGGAGTGCGCGTGCAGCAGGAGTGGGAGCCGGAGGACCTGATCGAGGTCTGGACGTTGCTCGAAGACGATACGAAGAAGCTGCGGAACAAGTCCGGGGCGAACCGGTTGGGCTTCGCGATGCTGCTGAAGTTCTTCGAGGTCGAGGCACGGTTCCCGGAGTCCGACAAGGAAGTTCCGGCCGCGGCGGTGGCCTACGTGGCCCAGCAGGTGAAGGTGCCGGCGCAGGAGTGGGCGTCGTACGACTGGCACGGCCGGGCGGCTACCCGTCACCGGGCGGAGATCCGTGAGGCGTTCGGCTTCCGGGAGTCCACCGAGGCGGACCAGGAGAGCCTGGCCGAGTGGCTGAGCGCGGAGCTGTGCGGGGTGGAGATGTCCCGGGACCGGCTGGCGGAGGCGGTGGTGGCGCGGTGCCGCAACGACCACATCGAGCCGCCCGCGCCCGCCAGGGTGCGGCGGCTGGTGGCGAAGGCGGCGCGGGATTTCGACGCCCGGTTCTGTGGCCGGACGGTGGGCCGGCTCTCTCATGCGACCCGCTCCCGGCTGGAGGACCTGCTCGACCCGGGCGAGGGCGAGCAGGCTGCCGGGGAGGCGGGGAGCGTGGGCGGCGGGCGGTCGTTCTTCACCGAGTTGAAGGCGGACCCGGGGGCGCCGGGGCTGGAGAGCTTGTTCGCGGAGGTCGACAAGTTGCAGCGGGTGCGCCGGCTGGAGATGCCGACGGACCTGTTCGCGGACGTGTCGGAGAAGCAGGTGGACGCCTGGCGGGCGCGGGCCTCGAAGGAGTACCCGGCGAACATGGCGCGGATGCATCCGCCGATGCGCCTGACGCTGCTGGCCGCGTTGTGCCACGTGCGGCACACGGAGATCACGGACTCCCTGGTGGAGCTGTTCATCCAGCTGGTGCTGAAGATCAATACCAGGGCGGAGAAGAAGGTCGACAAGGAGCTGACGGACGAGCTGAAGAAGGTCCGCGGCAAGGAGGCGATGATGCTGCGGGTCGCCGAGGCGTCCTTGGCCCAGCCGTCCGGAACGGTCCGTCAGGTGATCTTCCCGGTGGTCAGCGAGAAGACGCTGAAGGCGCTGGCGGCGGAGGCGGCTGCGAACGAGGCGAAGTACAAGGCCCGGGTGCGCACCGTACTGCGCTCGGCGTACTCCTCGCACTGGCGCAGGATGCTCACGCCGCTGCTGCGGGCGCTGACGCTGAAGTGCAACAACACCGCCTACCGGCCGGTGATGGACGCGGCCGAGACGGTTCCCCTGGACCCGACCAGTGGCGGGCGGCGGTGGTCGATGACAAGGGGCGGGTCGAGCGGATCCCGTACGAGCTGTGCGTGCTGGTGGCCCTGCGCGACGCGCTGCGGCGCCGGGAGATATGGGTGGTGGGGGCGAACCGGTGGCGCAATCCGGAGGACGATCTGCCGCAGGACTTCGAGGAGAACCGCGACGTGCACTACGACGCGATCCAAAAGCCCTTGGACGTGAAGGTGTTCATCGCGGCGCTGAAGAAGAAGCACCGCGATGGGCTGGACCGGCTGGAGAAGGCGCTGGTGGCGGACATCACCGGCGGGGTGGCGATCGTGAAGAGGAACGGCGAGGGCTGGATCCGGGTCTCGCCGCGGCCCAAGCAGGAGGAGTCGGAGAACCTGACCGCCGTCAAGGACGAGGTGCAGAGGCGGTGGGGCACCATCGACCTGCTGGACATCTTGAAGTACGCCGAGTTCGACACCGACTTCATCTCGGAGTTCACCACGGTGGCGACCCGCGAGAACCTCTCGCGGGAGGTCCTGCGGCGCAGGCTGCTGCTGGTCTTGTTCGGGCTGGGCACGAACATGGGGATCAAGCGGGTCGCGGTGACCGGCCGGCACGGGGAGTCCGAGGCGACGCTCCGCCGGGTGCGGCACCTGTTCGTGAACCGGGGCAACATGCGCTCGGCGCTGGTGAAGCTGGTCAACGCGACCTTCGCGGTGCGCGAGGAGGGGTGGTGGGGCAGCGGGACGGCGTGCGCCTCGGACAGCCGCAAGTTCGGCGCGTGGTCCTCGAACTTCATGACGGAGTGGCACCAGCGCTACCGGGGACCGGGGGTGATGATCTACTGGCACGTCGAGCGGAAGTCGGTGTGCATCTACTCCCAGCTCAAGTCCTGTTCGGCGTCCGAGGTCGCCTCGATGATCGAGGGCGTGCTGCGGCACTGCACCGACATGGAGGTCGACCGGCAGTACACCGACACCCACGGCGCCTCCATCGTCGGGTTCGCCTTCGCGCACATGCTGGACTTCCGACTGATGCCCAGGCTGAAGAACATCGGCCGCGCCCGGCTGTACCGGCCGGCCGCCGGCGAGGACGCCAACTGGCCCACCCTGGCCCCGGTGCTGTCCGGCAAGACCATCGACTGGGACCTGATCGCCCAGCAGTACGACCAGATCGTGAAGTACACCACCGCGCTGCGGCTGGGCACCGCCGAGGCCGAGCAGGTCCTGCGGCGGTTCACCAAGGGCGGCGGCCCCAAGCACCCGACCTACCAGGCCATCGAGGAGCTGGGGCGGCTCGTGCGCACGGCCTTCATCTGCGACTACCTCAGCGACGAGGAGATGCGCAAAGAGATCCACGAGGGCCTGCAGGTGGTGGAGAACTGGAACTCGGCCAACGCGGACTTCTTCTACGGCAAGGACGGCGACCTGACCGGCGACGACAAGGAGAGCCAGGAGGTCTCCATGCTCGCCCTGCACCTCCTGCAGAGCAGTCTGGTCCACGTCAACACACTGCTGATGCAGCAGGTCCTGGCCGAGCCGAAGTGGGCCGACCTGCTCACCGAGGCCGACCGCCGGGCCCTGTCCCCGCTGTGGTGGACCCATGTGAACCCGTACGGCAGATTCGAGCTGGACATGACGCGTCGTCTGGACCTGGGCCCGGTCCCGGCCGCAGACGGCGGGGCGGCGGATGAGGCGGGGTCCGCCGAGCAGGTGCCCGCCGGATAGGGAGAGGCCCTGGCGGAGCCCTCGGGGGATGGGGCTCCGCCAGGGCAGCCGTGGGTCGCACGTCGAGGACGACCGGCAGCTCCGGGGCCGGGTCGTCCTCGGAGCCGGCGGTGGTGTGTTCGGGCATGAGGTCGGCGACGGCCGTGCGGATGGCGCCGCGGCTGACGTGGTGGTCGCGGGCCAGGCCGCGGGCGGTGAGGTCCATCGCGGAGAACGCGCCGTCGTGGATGCGCAGGGCGAGGCGGCCGGTGTGCAGCACGTCGAGGACGTCGAGGATGTGCTGCGTGCCGCGTACGAGGCGGAACATCTCGGAGATGTGCACGGTGTCGCCCGGCCGCGCGTAGGTGAGCAGATCGCTGAACTTCGGGCGCTGGAGGGGGTGGAGGCGGCTGGAGTCGCCGGCCTCTACCTCGAACGGGACCGGGTCCTCGATCCCGGCCTCGCCGAGGACGAGGTTCTGCCGGTCGGTCGACACCCGCTTGTAGACCAGGTTGGCCATGCCGCTCCCCGTGTCCGGTGCCACTCAATCGTGACCGATTGCCCCTGAGCCATTTCCAACCTGGCAACGAGGGCGCTTGGTTGGCCATGGAGGGCTGTCCAACGAAGTGAAGCTCCTGGTAGACGGGTTTACGACCAAGATCACCCATTGTCCACCAGGAGCTTATGTGCTTGTCGCGCGTCTCGGCAATGGTTTGTGGGGAGGCGCGGAGGGCTGAGCTGCCCTTCGCGCCTCCTCGACTTCTAGGTGGCTACTCCCACTCGGAGGTCACGCCCTCGGGGAAGCGGGAGCCGAATCCTCCGGTGGGGAGGATCTCGACGATGCGAGCGAGGTCGGCCTCGGTGAGGGTGAGGTCGGCCGCACCAATGTTCTCCTCGACACGCTTGGCGCTGCGTGTCCCGGGGATCGGCACGATGTGCTCACCCTGGGCCAGAATCCAGGCCAGAGCGAGCTGGGCCGCGGTAGCGCCTTTCGACGCGGCGAGCTCGGCCAGTTGCCGACTTGCGTCGATGTTCTTCTCGAAGTTCCCGGGCTGCCAGCGAGGAACACTTCGGCGCCCGTCGGACTCGTCGAGCTCCGCCGCCGGCTTTGCGGTGCCGGTGAGGAATCCGCGGCTGAGGGGCGAGTAGGGGACGAACCCGATGCCGAGCTCGTTGAGGACGGGGAAGAGGACTTCCACTTCGCGGTCGAAGAGTGAGTACTCGGTCTGGAGCACGGACACGGGCTGAACGGCGTGGGCGCGGCGCATGGTGTCGGGCCCCGCTTCGCTGAGACCGAAGTACTTGACCTTTCCGGCGTCGATGAACTCCTTCACCGTTCCAGCGACGTCTTCGATGGGGACGTTCGGGTCGGGTCGGTGCTGGTAGAGCACGTCGATGTGGTCGACGCCGAGGTAGCGGAGACTGTTCTCGACGACCTCCCTGATGTGCTCCGGCCGGCTGTCGAGGCTGAATTCGCGCGTGAAGCCGAACTTCGTGGCGATCACGACGTCGTCTCGGAAGCTCTTCACGGCACGGCCGACGACCTCCTCGTTCTCGCCCCAGCCGTACAGCTCGGCGGTGTCGAAGAATGTGACGCCGAGTTCGTAAGCCTTCTGGATGGCGGCGATTCCCTCTTGCTTCTCGCTGGGTCCGTAAAACGACGTGATTCCCATCGAGCCGTATCCGATCGCGGAGGTGGTCAGGCCTTGCTGGCCGAGAGTGCGTGTCTGCATGTGGTGCCTCGTCTGCATTGATTGTCGGGCGTGCGGAGGTCGATGACTTCTTGGCGCTACGTCAGTCTACGCCTGATGTGACAGTCGCTGCCACGAGGGTCACTGTATGATAAGTTCATGGTTGAGAGTAGAAGCTTGGGTGGCGGCCTGCGGGAGCGGACGCGAGATGCCGTGCGTGAGCAGATCGCAGCGGCTGCACTGGTGATGTTCGATGACCAAGGTTTCGAGGAGACGACTGTTGACCAGATCGCGGCAGCAGTCGACATCTCGCCGCGCAGTTTCTTTCGGTATTTTCCCGCGAAGGAAGACGTCGTTCTCGGGGACCCGATGGTCTACGTTGAGCCCGTTCTCGCACGTCTGACGGACGCGCTCCGGTCGCTGCCGGTGTGGGAGGCTGTCCGGGCGGGATTTGCCCCGCTCGATGCCATGACCGCCGCTGATCCGGCAGGGTCGTTGCGCGCGCTGAGAGTCATGCTTTCCACGCCCGCACTGCGTGCCCGGAACACGGAGAAGCACCTGGCGTGGATGACAGTTTTGGTGCCCATCGTCACGGGCGCGCTTCCTGGCCCGGCTGAGGGTAAGGAATTTCGGGCCCGCGCGGTCGTCATGTGCTCTCTGACGTGCCTCGATGTCTGCGTCGCGGAGTGGGTCCATCGCGGCGGATCGGTGCCGTTCACGCAACTGCTCGACGACATCTTCGCGCTCTTGAAGCCCGCGGTGCTGGCCTGACCGGAAAATGCCCCTGACCACGATGGTGCTTGGGCAGGGTGGTATCACCCCGACCGTGGGCGGGGTCTGTGATCTTGGATTGTCAGGCGGCGGGTTGGAAGGTGACGGTCTGGCCGAGGACCTCCAGTTGACGGACGAGGTTGCGAATCTTGCGGCCTTTATCGATCCGGGTGGTGTGGTAGTCGGCACCGAGATCCTCGAAGCGTTTGGTGGGATCAGCGAGCAGGTGCCAGACGATGGTGAGGATGGATCTGGCGACGGCGACGAGGGCCTTGAGTTTGCCGCGGCGTTTGACGATGCGCCGGTAGCGTTCGCCGAGGAACGTGTTGGTCTTGGCTGCCGCGGCGGCGGCCTCGCCGAGCAGTCCTTTCAGGTAGGGGTTGCCCTTGCCGGTCTTGCCGGCCCGGTGTGTGGCGCCGGACTGGATGGTTCTGGGGGTGAGCCTGGCCCAGGAGGTCAGGTGGCGCGCGGTGGGGAACCTGGCCATGTCCAGGCCGATCTCGGCGAGGATGACCTGGGCGCCCAGGGGGCTGATGCCGGGGATTTCGTCGAGGCGTTCGATCGCGGTCGCCTGTGAGTGGGATGTGGTGTGGCCGTGGCCGGTGTCGGTGCTGCCGGCGATGGGGATCGCGGCGATGACGGCGTCGATGCGGGTGGTGAGTGTGTCGATCTGGCGGTTGAGGGCGTCGATCTGGTCCAGCAGCATCCGGGCCAGTTCGGCGTGGTGGTCGTCGAAGCGGCCGGTGAGTGCCTCGACGAGGGCGGCGCGCTTGCTGCGCATGCGACCGCGGGCCAGCTCGGCCAACACGTGGGGGTCGCGTTCGTCTCGGATCAGAGCCTCGATCATGTCGCGGGTGGACAGCGTGTCGAGTCTGCTGGCCACGACCGAGACCTTGATCAGGGCGTCTTCCAGGAGTTTTTCGAGGCGTTGCCAGTGGCGGGTGGTCTCGCGCACGAAGTCGGTGCGCATCCGGGTGTAATCGCGCAGGACCCGGATCGGCGCCGGGGGCACGAACGACGGGCGTAGCAGTCCCTTTTCGGTGAGTGTGGCCAGCCACACCGCGTCGAGCTTGTCCGTCTTCGGCCTACCAGGGACGTTCTTGACGTCGCGGGCGTTGACCAGCTGCACATCCAGCCCCTGGGATTCGAGCAGGTAGAACCAGATCCGCCAATAGTCGCTGGTTGATTCGAGGGTGACCTTCTGCACGTCCAACTCGATTAGCCGGCAGGCCAGGACCAGCACGGCGTTGGTGGTCGCGGCGGTATCCCACACCCGGCTGATGCGCCGGCCCGGCCGGGCCGGGTTGGGTAGCCGCACGCAGACCTTGCCGAACTCCTTGGCCACGTCGATCGCCGCGACCCGTTCGATGAGCTGCTCATGATCGGCGTCGGGGATCTCTTCGGGCTCGTTCATGACCGCCGCCGTCCCTTCGTCATCCAGTCGAGGTGGCGGGCTGCCCGGGGGCCGCGGTCGGGAACCGAGATTCTGACCGGCGTGCTCGAAGCACAGTGCGTGACCCCTCAAGGTCGGGCCCCAACATCAAACTAGCCCACGGGTTCGTATCCCAAGGAAGACATCGACGTCGGCGGGCACCCCACCCCATTTTCACGCCTGGGAGGCGTCACCGGAAGGGATAGGAGAACTAGCC
>NZ_CAUVXL010000033.1:0-2343 GCF_963555915.1 Protofrankia sp. Cas4 | reverse complement strand
CCCGTAGGTCCTTCGGGGGTTGACACCTGGGCAGGCGGGTGCGGTCAGCTGTCGGGGGTCGACAGGTTCCGCTCGCAGGCGCAGTCGAGGGCCTCTTCGGGGGTACCGGTGAAGGTGCCGGTGGGCAGGAGTGTGTCCAGGTATCCGCCGTTGCTCGCGAGGTGGAGGGCGAATCCCCGGTGGGTGGCGGATCCGGTGGAGCGCAGCCGTATCAGCGGGACGTCCTCGCCGTCGGTGACCTGGCCGGCGCTGTAGGCGAACGCGCCGCGGTGGCGGATGTGCAGGTCGGCGAGTGGGGGCCGGCGGGTGGCCGCGCGGATGTGTAGCCGCTGTGGCAGCGACGCCTTGGTGGGTAGCCGGCCCGGCACGAGTGGATGGTTGACATACATTTTCCGCCCGAAAACCGGCGCCTCCTGACGTCATCCTTCCACTCGTCGCACCGAAGGGAATGCGGATCAAGGAGTGGGGTTGGGGCGGATGCGTCGCGAGGTGCGAGGAGGCCCAGGTAGCGGAGTTCTACCTGGGCCGACGGAGCCGGGGTACCCGTACGGCGCGAAGCGGCGTGCGGGCAGCGGCGTGCGGGCAGCGGCGACGCGGGGCGCCGCCTGGCGCCGGCACGTACCCCGTCCACCGCTTCGCGCTGGCCGGGGACCCCTCGTTGGACGAACGTCCGACGCCGACCGCTTAGAGCGCCCGGCAATAGGAGCGTGGACTCGAACCGGGACGACAACCCGCCTGATTCGTCGACGCCCCGCTCCCGGCAGCCCGCCAGCCCCTGGCCCCTGGCCTGCCGCAGCTCGGGAACAGAACCATCCTCAGGAACCTTGAGTCTGAGCAACTCATGTTTGACGATGGCCTGGCTATCATTAGATTCTGAGTGCGAAGGACTCAACTACTACCCGAGCGGTCCCGGCCGAGTTCCCGAGAGAACCGAGCAGCCGGGCCGTCCTGATCTGAGAGGCACACAGACATGGCACGAGCGGTCGGTATCGACCTCGGCACCACGAACTCCGTCGTGAGCGTGCTCGAGGGCGGCGAGCCCACGGTGATCGCCAATGCCGAGGGCTCCCGGACGACCCCGTCCGTCGTCGCCTTCGCCAAGAACGGCGAGGTCCTGGTTGGCGAAGTCGCGAAACGGCAGGCGGTCACGAACGTCGAACGGACCATCCGGTCGGTCAAGCGCCACATGGGCACCGACTGGAAGATGAAGGTCGACACCAAGGACTTCACTCCGCAGCAGATCAGCGCCTTCATCCTCCAGAAGCTCAAGCGGGATGCCGAGTCCTACCTCGGTGAGACCGTGGCCGACGCGGTCATCACCGTGCCCGCCTACTTCGACGACGCCCAGCGTCAGGCGACGACCGAGGCGGGCACCATCGCCGGTCTGAACGTCCTGCGCATCGTGAACGAGCCCACCGCGGCCGCCCTTGCCTACGGCCTGGACAAGGGCGAGAAGGAACAGACCATTCTGGTCTTCGACCTCGGTGGCGGCACCTTCGACGTGTCCCTGCTGGAGATCGGCGACGGCGTTGTCGAGGTGAAGTCGACCTCCGGTGACACCCACCTCGGTGGCGACGACTGGGACCAGCGCGTCACCGACCACCTGATCAAGACCTTCTCCGGTCAGCACGGCGTCGACCTCGGCAAGGACAAAATGGCCCTGCAGCGCCTGCGGGAAGCCGCCGAGAAGGCCAAGATCGAACTGTCGCAGTCCACCCAGACAAGCATCAACCTGCCCTACATCACCGCCTCGGCCGAGGGCCCGCTGCACCTGGACGTCACCCTGACCCGCTCGGAGTTCCAGCGGATGACCTCCGATCTGATCGACCGCTGCAAGCACCCCTTCCAGCAGGCCGTGAAGGACGCCGGGGTCAAGGTCAGCGACATCGACCACGTCGTGCTCGTGGGTGGCTCCACCCGGATGCCGGCCGTGGTCGACCTGGTCCGCGAGCTCACCGGCGGCAAGGAGCCGAACAAGGGCGTCAACCCCGACGAGGTCGTCGCCGTGGGCGCATCCCTGCAGGCCGGTGTCCTCAAGGGTGAGGTCAAGGACGTCCTGCTGCTCGACGTCACCCCGCTCTCCCTCGGCATCGAGACCAAGGGCGGGATCATGACCAAACTCATCGAGCGCAACACGACCATCCCCACCAAGCGGTCGGAAATCTTCACCACCGCCGAGGACAGCCAGCCCTCCGTCCAGATCCAGGTCTTCCAGGGCGAGCGCGAGATGGCGTCCTACAACAAGAAGCTCGGCATGTTCGAGCTCACCGGCCTGCCGCCGGCACCCCGCGGCATCCCGCAGATCGAGGTCACCTTCGACATCGACGCCAACGGGATCGTCCA
>NZ_CAUVXL010000032.1:0-26540 GCF_963555915.1 Protofrankia sp. Cas4 | reverse complement strand
AAGGACCTGGGCACCGGCAAGGAACAGTCGATGACGATCACAGGCGGTTCGGCGCTACCCAAGGACGACATCGACAAGATGGTCCGTGACGCCGAGCAGTATGCCGAGGAGGACCGCAAGCGCCGCGAGGAGGCCGAGACCCGCAACCAGGGCGAAACGCTCGTGTACTCCACCGAGCGGTTCCTGGCCGAGAACGGCGACAAGATCGAAGCAGCGATCAAGGTCGATGTGGAGGAGAAGCTGTCGACGCTGCGCGCGGCGGTCGGCGGTACCGACATCGCGGCCATTCGCGAGGCCACCGGCGAGCTCGCCAAGGCCAGCTCCGCGATGGGTCAGTCGCTCTACGCCGATGCGCAGGGCGCGGGCGGAGCAGGCGGTCCGGCCGGCGCGGGCGGTCCGGGCACGGACGACGACGTCGTGGACGCCGAGATAGTGGACGAGGAGGACAAGAAGTGACCTCGGCGCGCGGGGATGACTGGACGCTCAGCATGTCCACGCCGGACGAACCCGTGATCGTCCGGGACAAGCGCCGCATTGATCCCGAGAGCGGGCAGGTACGAGGGGACGCCATCCGGGTGGAGACAAAGGCTACTGGCGACGCCGCCGCGGCGGCCGCGAGCCCTGCAGGCGCCGCGAGCGTGGGCGCCGCAACCGACGGTGGGGAGTTGCTGGAGTCCCTGCGTCAGCAGGTCGTCGAACGCACCGCCGACCTCCAGCGGCTCAAGGCCGAGTTCGACAACTACCGCCGCCGCGTCGAGCGGGACCGCCAGGTCATGGCCGAGCAGGCGACGGGAAAGCTGCTGGCGGTGCTGCTGCCCACCCTCGACGACATCGGCCGGGCACGTGACCATGGCGATCTGGAGGGTCCGTTCAAGGCGGTCGCCGAGTCGCTGGAGAGCGCGCTTGAGACCGCCGGCCTTGAGCGGTTCGGCTCCCAGGGCGACGAGTTCGACCCGTTGATCCACGACGCGCTCATGCACACCTACTCCTCGCAGGTGACCCGGTCGACCTGCGTGGACGTCTTCCGCGCCGGCTATCGCCACGCCGGTCGGGTACTGCGCCCGGCCCAGGTATCGGTCGCGGAGCCGGCGCCGGATGCCGACGCGGATGCCGACGCGGATGCGGGTGCGGCCGCCGAGACTGCCATCGAGGCTGACATGAACCAGAGCGTGCGAGACGCGACGGCGGGAAGCACGCCGAATGCGGGAGGCGGCGCGACGGAAGCCGTCGAGTAGTCGATGCCATCCGCCCTTTTGCCAGACAAGGTCCGCTTCGAGCGTCGATACACGACATGATGGTGAAAGGAGGGGCGCCGTGAGTGTTCGTGACATGGTCGAAAAGGATTACTACGCCGCTCTCGGCGTCCCCAAGGACGCCTCGGCTACCGATATCAAGAAGGCCTACCGCCGGCTTGCCCTCGAGCTGCATCCGGACAAGAACCCCGATGACCCGAAGGCAGAGGCGCGCTTCAAGGAGGTCTCCGAGGCCTACGACGTGCTGTCGGACGAGTCCCGGCGCCGGGAGTACGACGAGGCGCGGGCGCTGTTCGCCGCGGGTGGCACCGCGGGCCATCCCACGGGTGGTTACGGCTACCAACCGGGCGGGTACGGCGCAGGCGGTGCGTTCAACCTGGATGACCTGCTGGGCGGGGCCGGCGCGGGCCCCGGTCCCGGCGGCCTCGGGGGTCTGTTCGACAACCTCTTCCAACGGTCGCCAAGCGGCCGTGGCCCTCGCCGTGGCAGCGACATCGCGGCCGAGGTCACGATCCCGTTCGAGAAGACCCTGACCGGGCTTGAGGCCACCGTCCGCCTGCCGGGCGCCGCGACCTGCGTCACCTGCGTGGGAAGCGGCGCCCGGCCGGGCACGATGCCGCGAACATGCACGACCTGCCGGGGCCTGGGCGTGGTGTCCCGTTCGCAGGGTGGGTTTGCCCTGTCGGAGCCGTGCCGTGACTGCATCGGCAAGGGGACGATCATTGAATCACCGTGCCCGAGCTGCCTGGGCACGGGACGGCGGGAACGCGAACAGCGGATCCGTATCCCACCAGGGGTCGCGGACGGTCAACGGCTCCGGGTCCGGGGCCGCGGATCGCCGGGTGAACGCGGCGGGCAGTCCGGTGACCTCGAAGTCACCGTCCACGTGCTGGCCCACCCGGTTTTCGGCCGTGAGGGGCACAACCTGACGATCATCCTGCCGGTGACCTTCACCGAAGCCGCGCTGGGTGCATCGGTCAAGGTTCCGACGATCGACGGTGCCCCGCTGACGGTGAAGGTTCCGTCCGGAACGTCGAGCGGGCAGCGCCTGCGGGTTCGGGACCGCGGGGTGCCGCGGGGCGGCCACGGCCACGGTGACCTCATCGTGACGATCGAAGTCACGGTGCCACGGCCCGCTGACCTCTCCCCCAAGGCCCGCACCGCGCTACAGGAGTTCGCGCACGCCCATCCCGAAGATCCACGCACGTCGCTGATGGCACAGATGGAGGGCCGGCCATGAAACCACGGCCGAGCCGAACGGCCGATCCGCCGCTCCCACCGAACGGTCTGCCTGCGGCACCCCGGCCCGGCCCCGGGCCGGCGCACGACGACGACACTCCCGTGTATGTGATCTCCATTGCCGCGCAGCTGGCCGGCATGCACCCGCAGACGCTGCGGGCCTACGACCGGCTGGGGCTGGTGACTCCGGGTCGCACATCCGGACGCGGCCGGCGGTACTCCGTCCGGGATGTGGCGCTGCTGCGGGAGGTACAACGGCTGTCCCAGGAGGAGGGGGTCAACCTTGCGGGGATCCGCCGGATCCTGGAGCTGGGCAGCCAGGTGATGATCCTACAGGCGCAGGTCCGCCAACTTACCGAGGAGCTGGCTCTGGCCCGCGCCGACGCCGAACGCCGGGTGGCCGAGGCGCACAAGAGCCACCGGCGGGATCTTGTTCCGGTCGACCGCGGTGCGATCGTGGTCTGGCGACCCGGCCCGCGTCGTTAGACCACCTGCGCCCAGCCACCTGCGCCCAGGCAAGACAACCCAGGCACGACAGCGCCGCGCCCGCTGCTGCTGGACCCGACTGCCTTGCGAGACCCAATCTTAAGCCGGAACGACTCAACTATTCTGAGCGTTAATGAAGATGGAATCAACTAAACGATCATTCTAGGACTCCCATGAACGTGGACCGGCTCACCGCTCGCTCCCAGGAAGCACTCTCCTCCGCAGTCAGCCGCGCTACCGGCGACGGCTCACCGCTCGTCGACCCGCTACATCTCCTCGTAGCCGTCCTGAGTCAGTCGGGCGGGGTCGCAGTCGACCTCCTTGACGTCACCGGGGCCCCGCTTGCCCAGGTACGCGCCCGTGCCGAGGCCGCGGTCAGCCGGCTGCCGCACGCCACCGGCGCCAGCGTCTCCCCACCTCAGCTGTCCCGGCAGCTCATCACCGTCCTGGACAACGCCGAGCGGCAGGCGAAGCGGCTCGGCGACGAGTACACCTCAGTGGAGCACCTGTTGGTCGCGCTCGCAGAGGAGGGGGGCGAGGCGGCGCGGGTGCTCACCGAGTTCGGCGCAACCGCTGAAACCCTGCGTGGTGCCTTCGAAACTGTCCGCGGCGGCGTCCACCGGGTGACCAGCCGCGATCCCGAGGACTCCTACCGGGCGTTGGAGAAGTTCTCCGTCGACCTCACCGAGCAGGCTCGAGCCGGCAAGCTCGATCCGGTCATCGGCCGCGACGCCGAGATTCGGCGGGTTGTGCAGGTCCTGTCGAGACGGACGAAGAACAACCCCGTCCTCATCGGCGAGCCCGGCGTCGGCAAGACCGCGATCGTCGAAGGGCTCGCACTGCGGGTCGTCGCCGGTGACGTTCCAGAGTCCCTGCGCGACCGCCGCATCGTGTCGCTCGACCTCGGGTCGATGGTGGCCGGGTCGAAACTGCGCGGTGAATTCGAGGAACGGCTACGGGCCGTTCTCAACGAGATCCGGTCCGCCGAAGGTCGGCTCATCACGTTCATCGACGAGCTGCACACGGTGGTCGGTGCCGGCGCCGCCGAAGGTGCCATGGACGCGGGCAACATGCTCAAGCCCATGCTCGCCCGCGGCGAGCTGCGAATGATCGGCGCAACAACCCTCAACGAGTACCGCACCCGCATCGAGAAGGACCCGGCCCTGGAGCGCCGATTCCAGCCGGTACTGGTCGGCGAGCCCTCGGCCGAGGACACCATCGGTATCCTGCGCGGGCTCAAAGAGCGGTACGAGGTGCACCACGGCGTGCGGATCACCGATGCGGCCCTCGTCGCCGCGGCCACCCTCTCCGACCGGTACGTCAGCGGGCGGTTCCTGCCCGACAAGGCAATCGACCTGGTGGACGAGGCCGCATCCCGCCTCCGGATGGAGATCGACAGCCGACCCGTGGCCATCGACGAGCTGGAACGGGCCGTCCGGCGTCTGGAGATCGAGGAGATGGCGCTGTCCAAGGAGAGCGACGACGCGTCGAAGGAGCGGCTGGGCCGCCTCCAGCGCGAGCGGGTCGACAAGCGGGCGGAGCTGACAAGTCTCACCGCCAGGTGGCAGGCGGAGAAGAGTTCCATCGTCGAGGTGCAGAAGGTCAAGGAAGAGCTGGAGAACGCCAAGCGCGCCGTCGAGGTCGCCGAACGGGATCTTGACCTGGCCAAGGCCGGCGAGCTGCGTTACGGCATGATCCCGATGCTGGAGAAGCGGCTCGCGGCGGCAACCGACGCGCTACCCGGCCCAGACGAGCCCGGCGGCGCGATGCTGAAGGAGGAGGTCGGCCCGGACGACGTCGCCGAGGTTGTCGCATCCTGGACCGGCATTCCCGCCGGCCGGCTCCTGGAGGGTGAGAGCGCCAAACTGCTCCGCATGGAGGACGAACTGCACGCCCGCGTGATCGGGCAGCATGCCGCGGTAGGTGCTGTCTCCGACGCCGTGCGCCGCGCTCGCGCCGGCATCTCCGACCCGGATCGGCCGACCGGCTCGTTCCTCTTCCTTGGTCCCACCGGCGTCGGAAAAACCGAGCTGGCGAGGGCACTCGCCGACTTCCTGTTCGACGACGAACGGGCCGTGGTGCGCATCGACATGAGCGAATACGCCGAGAAGCACTCGGTGGCCAGGCTTATCGGCGCGCCGCCCGGCTATATCGGGTTCGAGTCCGGCGGGCAGCTCACCGAGGCCATCCGCCGGCGTCCGTACAGCGTGATTCTGCTGGACGAGGTCGAGAAGGCGCATCCCGACGTCTTCGACATTCTGCTGCAGGTGCTCGACGACGGACGCCTCACCGACGGTCAGGGCAGAACGGTCGACTTCCGCAGCACGATCGTGGTAATGACATCCAACCTCGGGTCGCAGTTCATCGCGGACCCGACCCTGTCACCCCAGGTGCGACGCGACTCGGTGATGGTCATCGTCCGGGAGGCGTTCAAGCCCGAGTTCCTCAACCGACTTGACGACGTTCTGGTCTTCGATCAGCTGGCCAAAGAAGATCTCGCCCGCATCGTCGACCTCCAGCTCGACCGGCTGCGGGCTCGGCTTACCGACCGGCGCATCACGCTCACAGTCACGGACTCAGCGCGGGCCTGGCTCGCCGACGCCGGCTTTGATCCGGTCTTCGGGGCACGCCCGCTGCGCCGGCTGGTGCAGACCTCGATCGGCGACTCGCTCGCCCGGGAGCTGCTCGCCGGCATCGTGCGGGACGGCGACGAAGTCGTCGTGGAGGTCGACCCGGACCGACCCGGCCTCCGTGTTCAACCGGCCGTCCGCGCGGCGTGACCCAGCCGGGTTCACCACGATGGGTTCATCACGATGGCCCGACAGTGGCCGTTCGGATCCGCCAGTTGCCGGTGTCATCGCGCTGGAGGATCTCGCCATCCTCATGGAGCCTACGGTGATGTCGCCCGCACTGGAGGACGAGGTTGGCGAGGTCGGTGGGTCCCCCATCAATCCAGTGCACGAGATGATGGCTGTCGCAGAAAGAGGGCGGACGATCGCATCCCGGATAGACGCATCCACCGTCGCGGAGCTCCAGCGCACGGTACTGCGCTGGAGAAACAGTAGGAGTGGCTCGGCCCAGCTCCAGAATCTCGCTGTCACCCCAGGTCAACAGCCGGGTCACCCGCGCGTCGCAGGCCAGTCTCCGGGCGGCGGCGTGACCGATGAGCCCGCCACCGGCGAAGCCCGCCCGGGCGGTGAACCCGGTGGGGAGCTCCCCACCGGGTTCCGTTGTGGGCTCGCGTCCCTGCGATCGCGCCGCAGCGGGTCCGACCCAGTCGACGCGCGGTTGCCCCGGCGGCGGTACCAGCGTCGCGACATCGACCACTGCGGTCAGCTGGGGACGATGTCCATGCACCTGGGAAAGATCTGCCTGGCCCAGGTAATGCCTGGCGATTTCGATCAGGGCATCCGCCCGCCGCTGCGCCTTTGACCGGTCATCGCCCGCTGTGGGTGCGCCTCCCATCGCCGCGTCCAACGCCGCGGTGACGGTCTCTCCACCCTCGGCGTCGAACTGTGCATCCAGGAACACCTTGCCCTCAACCGAGGATGAAACGATCAATCCGCGGGCCCGATGTGCCCTGTCACGGTCTCTGTCCGCGCCGTCGGGATCAGAGGCCTGGGCCCAGTAACGCACGACCCGCCCCAACGTCGCCGGGTCCGTCCCCCGAGCCGCAAATGTGAACATCCCATGGGATTTGATCGCCGCCTCCCGACGTTGTGGCGTCACCGCCGAGGTCACCGCACGAACATGGGCGAAGGACACATCACCCTCGCGGAACGCGGCCGTCAGTTCTGGTAACACCGCCAGCTCCCGACTCGCGCGCAGCACTGCCGACCCTGCCGACCGCGACACCCCGCAACGGGAGCGCAGCCACGCCTGCACGGACAGGAAACCGTCGACCTGCCACCATCGCGACGTGTCCAGACGCTCGATCGAGCGCATCCACAATGCCTCCAAGGCGTTGGTGAACCGACGCAACTCCATGACAAACTCCGCCACGTCCTGTGCTGACAATTCCGACGGATCGAACCCGGCCGCCATGCCCCGCAGCCCGGGTAGGTCAGCCAACCCGCTGCCGGTCATACCGCCGGTCATACCGCCGGTCATACCGCCACTCCCGCCGAAGGTCGAACTTATGTTCGAAGTGTAGCTGACGATTCGGCCACGATCAACCCGTCGACGACATGCCGAACCCGCGCTCGTGATCCGACCCAGCGCTGTGACGCCAGGTTGTGGACGCCAGGCTGTGGACGCCAGGCTGTGATGCGGGTAGCGGCGCTAGAGTGTGCCGGTGTGTATTCCCGGTCGGCCGACCCGTCGCATCCTGATGGCCGGGGCCGCCGTGACTCTCATGGGATGCTCGGCGACCGCAAGCAACGCCGGTCGAGCCGGAGCCCAACCCGAGGCAGGCGCACCCTCGCCCGCGCCGGCGGCACCCGCAGCCGCCTCCCAACCGGCGCAACCGTCGGCAACCGCGTTGACGCCGACCGCGGCGGGCGGGCCCGCAACCGAACTGATGCGCGCGAGTTCAGGACGCCCGGAGGTGGCCCTGACATTCCACACCAACGGTGACATCGCCTTGGTCGACGGGCTCCTCGCCGCCGTGGCACAGGCACGTGTACCGATTACCTGCATGTTCGTGTGCAACTGGCTGGAGCGGTATCCGGACTACGCCCGTCGCGTCAGAGATGGCGGGCACGAGATCGGGAACCACACGTACACCCATCTCGCCGATCTCGACCGGCAGAGCGTTTCCGTGGTGCGCACGGAGGTGGAGCGCTCGCAAGAGATCATGGACCGGGTGACCGGCGGACCGGGGGACTACTTCCGGCCGTCGGCGATGCACCACAGCACCCCGGCGGTACTCGCCGAGGCCGGCCGCGCCGGTTACGCACACTGTCTGTCCTACGATGTGGATCCCCTCGACTACACCGACCCCGGTGCCGACGCTGTGGTCACGCGCACACTGGCAACGGTCCAACCCGGCTCGGTGATAAGCCTGCACTTCGGGCATGCCGGTACAATTCCGGCCCTGCCACGGATCGTCGCCGGCCTGGAACAGAAGGGGCTCCGCCCGGTCACGGTGCGCGACCTGTTCGCCTGATCCCGATGAGACGCGGCCCCGTGAGCGGAGGGCTGTGCCGGTGGTCACGGTTCAGCGCGGCGTTGGGCGCTGATACCACAGCTGCTGGCCGTCCGGGGCACGTGGTGTCAGGTTGGCCAGGTGCAGTGCACAGGAGAGCAACGCGGTCAGGCCACACAGGGGATCGATCGCCAGTAGCGGGCAGGCGAGGAGTCCGCAGCTGAAGCCCGCCGACGGTCCGGCGGCGGCCACGATGCGCAGGGCTCTGCCTGTCAGCTCCGGGCGGATCACAGACAGTCGGAACAGGCCGACGAGCAGGGCGCCACAGCCCGGATTCCCCGTCACCGTGCGGACGGCGATCAGGTGGGCGGCTTCGTGAACCGCGATCGTGGTGACAAGGACCAGCGGGGCGAGTGCGGGGGGCAAGGCGCGCAGAGGTGAGCCGGTCAACGCCAGTGCGGTAGTGAACATTGCCGCGCCGGCGAGAGCGAGTACACCGGCCCAGGCACGCAGCACCACCAACAGGCAGCGAGCCGTTATGGACGGCCACCGGCAGACAGGGACGTGGACTCTGCGAAGGCTGAGTGCCGTGAGCATACGAAGCTCATGGTCGGTGCCGCGGCGGAGCGCGCTCAGCACCTGGCGAGCCAGGCTACCGCGGGGAAAACGCAGATGCACCAGGCCGTGCCCGGCGAGCGTGACAAGTTGGGCCGATGCGCAGTCAGCGGTGGTTTCATGCCACAAACGGGAAGCAGGTTTCGGGCCGCTCCCCAAGAGGTCAAGTGTGTGCCACGCGTCGAGCTCGATCCGTACCTGCATCGCCCGGTGTGGATCGATCACCTCGCCAGGTCGGGGCAGAGCGAGCATCACGGTGCGAACCACCACGGGATCAGAAGACAAGATCCCGCTCGCGCCACCGGGCCAACTGGCCGTATCCGTACAGCGCGACACCCAGGATGACGCCGGATACCGCCAACGAAATGACCGTGGAGTCACCGCTGATCTTTGTGACTGCAATCGCGGTACCGATGCCGCCGACTCCTGCCAGAGTGACGGCCGCCATGGACGACATCGGCTGCTCGTCACTGACGGGAATCACCAGGCCGACCAACATGCTGACAGCGAACGCCGGGAGCAGTTGCGGAACCAGTCCCCAGACAAGCTTCATGTTCCACAACGGAGTGGCGGTGAACGCAATACACAGTGTAGCCAGCACTCCCGCCCAGAGCCCGATCGCGGCCAGCCACTTGGAGTTCACCCAGATGGTCGGCCGCACGCTGGCTGTTCGGAAGAGCCAATGGTGGGTCCAGGTCGCGCCGTAACTGCCGACGAAGAGTACCGACCCGACACTCAGAAGTAGCCCGGCGCCCAGCGGCCACAGCAGGGCGTCACGGACCGCACTGGACGCCACAGCGGCCAGACTCGCCCCACCAAGCACCATCAGCGTCGACAGGTTGGCGGGATGCCGTACCAACTGTACGAGCTCCAGGACCGGCAATGATCGCGGCCGATGTCGTAGCGTCCCGGCGTACGGTCCGATCAGCCTCACCCCGCCCATCCGCGCAGCTCCCATACCAAGCAGTGCCGTGCACCACCACACGCCGACGCTGCCGACGCCAATACCCAGAGCCACTGCGAACGCCACGAGCGGTCTCTGGATCACAGCATGGGCCAGCGGTTCCAGGGTTCTTTGGAGCGCGGGCTTCCCACCATTGACAAATTGGCTACCCATTGTCTGCTGGCCGACCGCGCCGATGACCACGAGTGCGGACACCGCACGGGCGAGGGTGCGCGGCAGCCGGGTCACCATACAGATCATCCAGGTTGCGGCACGGTGCAGCGCAAGGCCGACCAGGACCCCTGCGACGGCCAGCACCAGCCAGCAGACGAGCACCACGATCACGCTACCCACGCCGGTCACCGATGTGACGGACAACCAGATGAACGGCGCGGACACCAGAACGCTGAGACCCAGCGCGAAGAGGACGACCGCACCGTCGAGCGCCAGCCGACGCAGAACCGGACGCATCGGCATGGTGGCGAGCAGAGTGCCGAACGCGGTTTCCTCAGGCACGAGAATCATCAGACCAACGGTCAGTACAGCGGTGAGTCCGAGCACAAGGTTGAATGTGGTCAGTAGGAGCATCGCCTGCAGGCCGGTCGCATGCAGATTCTGTATACCGAATGAATTCCGGGCCGTTACAGCCAGCGCGATCCAGCCCGCCGCTGCCAGCGCGAACGCCGCCAGCAGGGCGCGGTAGGCCCAGAGACTGTTGCCCAGGGTGCGGATCATCTCGTGGCGCCAGCCCTGCATCATGGCTCGGGCGCAGGCGAGTACCTGCCTCATCGCTGGTCCCTCTCCCGCCCGTCCGCACTGCCACGACGGCCTACGAGCGCCAGCGGCAGACCGATGATGAACGAGACGGCGACGAGCCACAGAAGAAAGCCCACAGGCTGAACTGCGAGGCCCAGGATGTCGCTCCCCGTACCGGAACGCGCAGTCATCAGAAGGGGAATGTCGACATTGTGGTGACCGGACACCGCGACGACGACTCCTCCCATGATGACAACGAAGAGGAGGACGCCGCCCACCAGCATGCCGGCACCGAACGCTCTGAATACTCCACGACCGTTCATCCCGTTGGCCTTCCCTGTCGATCATGGGCACTATTACGGCTCGTGTGAAGCCTTATCTCGCTGATACGCTGTTGGACCTGCTTCGTGCGTTCCTCGATGCCGGCCGCTGCGAGGAAGACTTCTTCAAGAGAGGAACGATCATACTCCATCATCAGTTCCAATGGTGCACCTGCAGCCGCGATCTCGCCTTCGCAGAAGATAGATACCGTGTGGCAGTACGTCTGCGCCGCGACCAGATCGTGGGTCGCCACCAGAACTCCGCCACCGGCGGCGACGAACGAATCCATCAGCGTGCGGAGGATGAGGTGCGCTTCGGGGTCGAGCCCCCGGAACGGCTCATCCAGGATCAGCAGGGAGGGCGAATGGGACATCGCGGCAACCATCTGCAGTTTCCGCTTCATCCCATGGGAGTACTCGGCGACCAACTTACCCGTCGCAGCTTCCAGGCCGAGCAGTTCCAGCAACTCGCGCATCAGTGAACGGTCACAGGCAGGCTGCAGGCGACGGACGAGGTCGAGGTACTCGGCTCCCGTCAGATTCATCGGAAGCGAAAGATCGTCTGGAACGAATCCCAATATTGCCTTGGCGGCCGCCGCGTGATGCGGGTACCCACCCATCGTGATGGTTCCCGCAGTCAGCGCGACGATGCCGGTAATGCAGTGCAGGACAGAGGACTTTCCCGATCCGTTGGGACCCAGAAGGCCGACGACGGATCCGGCCGGAACCGCGAACGTGACCTCACGAACCGCAGTGAACTGTCCGTATTTTTTTGTCAGATCCACGACCGCCAGGGCCGAACTCATATTCCATCCCCTGTCCCGCGCCACATTCATGTCATTTTTTTGGTCGCGCTAGCCGAATTTTTCTATACGCAGGCGAAATGCACCTCGACATTGAAGTGAGTCCAGCTGGTGAAGTGCCAGTTGACCAGACCGCTGAAGCCAGCATAGCCACGGTGCCAGCACTGGACGGTGAGGTATGCGGCCAGCGCGAGGCCCAGGAAGATCGCAACTACGATAACGATGGCGAACCACACCACCTTACTCTCGGCGTACTTGCGCTGCAGGAGGCTCTGCGCGCCCATGATTCCGGACGCAAGACCCTCCTGAGCCGATACGGCGCCATGGAGGAGCAGGTCCTCCGCACGCCCGACAACAGCAATCATCGCCTAGCCTTTCTCGCTACTGAGATCTCCTCCGGCGGACCCGCCGGGCACCTCACCTTCCAGCGGAACGAAGTGTCGCGGCAAGACCTCCGCGACGGTCGAGGCATCAGGGATTCCGATGGGATGGCCCGCGGTGGAGCCGGCGACAGGCGAAGATCTACCCGATACGATCGCGGCCCGCAGCTGACCGTGAAGGCCGAGAATCATCTGTGCGAAGTAATGCAATTGATCACCAGCCGGCGTCGCCGTGACACCAGCGTGGTTACGATCGAGAAGCTTTTCGTTGAATTCCCGCTCGAGCGCCTGGATGTGGGCCGTCACACTGGACTGTGCATAGTGAAGATCGCCGGCGGCGCGAGAGATCGATCCGGCACGCAGGACATGGACGAAGGTCTCCAGATGGACGAGGTTCAACACTCATGCCCCCATTACCGAGCCGGTTCCGCGGGTCTCACCATGTAGACGCTGCGGATGCGGATTTCGTTGGCACCGGAAACACATCTGTTCGGGCGAACTGCGCACGGATGGATGCGGGATGTACCTTCGGGCAGTGCGAATGTTTGCAGTTGGCGACGAGGTCCGGGTGGCGCTGGATGCGGGACGCCCGGTGGTCGCGCTCGAGTCGACGCTGATCGCCCACGGCCTGCCGCGCCCCCGCAACCGGGAGGTCGCGGTCGAACTGGAAGCCCTGGTGCGCCAGCGCGGGGTGACCCCGGCGACGATCGCGGTGATCGACGGTACACCCATGATCGGCCTGGATGTGAACGCGCTCACGCGCATCGCGGACGAGCCCGAGGTGGCGAAACTGTCCGTCCGTGATCTCCCGGTCGCCGCCGCGCTGCGCCGCACCGGCGCGACCACGGTCGCCGCCACGTCTGTGCTGGCCGCCCGCGCCGGCATCCGTGTGTTCGCGACCGGCGGACTCGGCGGGGTGCACCGCGGCTGGGCCGACAGCGCCGATGAGTCCGCCGACCTGGTGACACTGGCCCGCACCCCGATCACCGTGGTCTGCGCGGGGGTGAAATCGATCCTGGACGTCGGCGCGACCCTGGAAAGGCTGGAAACCCTCGGGGTGACGCTGCTCGGCTGGCGGACGGACATCTTTCCCGGGTTCTACCGGTCACGCACTGGATTCACGCTCGACTGGCGGGTGGACGCAGCGCACCAGGTCGCGTCCGTCATGGCGGATGCCGACGCCCTCGGCCTGCGCTCGGCCGTGATCGTCGCCAACCCGGTACCCGAGACCGAGCAGCTCGACCGTGACCTGCACGACCGGGTCCTCACCGACGCGCTGGCCGAGGCCGCCCGCCGCGACCTACGCGGGAAGGCCGTCACCCCGTTCCTGCTAGAGACCTTCCACCGCGAAACCTCCGGTGCCAGCCTGGCGACGAACATCGCGGTCGTCCGCAACAACGTCATCGTCGCCGCCGACATCGCCACCGCCTGGTCCACCGACGCTGGAGTCCCGCGTGGCTGAACGCCCGTACGTCCTGCTGTCGGTCGCCATGTCCGTGGACGGCTACATCGACGACGCCACCGACCGACGCCTGCTGGTGTCCAACGACGCCGACTTCGACCGGGTCGACGAGGTCCGTGCCGGTGTCGACGCCATCCTGGTAGGCGCGAACACCGTCCGTCGTGACAACCCCCGGCTGATGGTCCGGTCGACGACCCGCCGCGAGGAGCGGACGGCCCGCGGCCTGCCGGAAAGCCCAATTAAGATCACTATCACCAGCCGCGGCGAGCTCGACCCGACAGCGGCCTTCTTCACCGAGGGGATGATTGAAAAAATCGTCTACGCTGCCAGCCCCGCGGCGGCCCGGGCCCGGGAGCGCCTCGCCGACGTGGCATCCATCGTGGACGCCGGGGACCCACTCGACCTGACCGTCGTCCTGGCCGACCTCGCCGCCCGTGGCGTGCGCCGGCTGATGGTCGAAGGCGGCGGCACGGTCCACACCCGGTTCCTCACCGCCGGGCTCGCGGACGAGATCCACCTGGTGATCGCGCCGTTCTTCGTCGGCGACCCGGCCGCGCCCCGCTTCGTCGGCAACGGCACGTTCCCGCACCATCCGGGCCACCGGATGGAGCTGGCCGAGGTCCGCCGGATCGGCGACGTGGTCCTGCTGTCCTACCTGCTCGGCCCGCCCGCCGGGACGACCCCGGTGTGAACCGTCCGGCCGGCACGCCCATGCCCTTGCCTACGGAAGCTGCTGCCCACAGGAAGCGGAGGCTGCCGTATCACTACCGCGTGACGTGGCCGTACTGCGACCATCGGTGTCTGGGACCGGAGACGGGACGCGGAGGGCGCTGGTGGCGAAAGCCTGGAAGATCGCGGCAAAGCCGGCCCGGCCGCGACTCACGTGGGTGACCCTCCTGCTATGGATCATCATAGCGGTCGTCGCCACCCCACTCGCCGGCAGGCTGACCGGCGCGCAGACGAACGACGCCTCAGCCTTCCTGCCCACCGACGCCGAGTCCACCCGCGTGCTCACGGCCGAGAAGCTCCTGCCGGGTGGGGACGCGGTACCCGCAATCGTCGTCCTCGCCCGTGATCCCGAGCTGACCCCCGCCGACCGGGCGACAGCCGAAACGCTCAGCCACGAACTCCAGCGGTTCTCCGTCATCCCGGTCGTCGGGCCCGTCCCGTCCCCCAGCGGCAACGCGTTGCTGCTGAGCATCAGCCTCGCGCAACGGGCCGACATCGTGGATTTCACCGACGACGTCAAGGAGATCCGGCGGATCGTGCGTCACGCGGCGCCGCCCGGACTTCAGACCGGCCTGGCCGGACCAGCCGGCCTGCTGACCGACTCCTATGACGTGTTCAGCGGAGTGGACACCACACTGCTGTTCGTCACCGCCGGGGTCGTCGCGGCCATTCTACTGATCGTCTACCGCAGCCCTTTCCTGTGGCTGGCGCCGCTGCTGTCGGTCGCCATCGCAGACCAGGCGGCCACCGCACTGACCTACCTCGGAGCCAGGTACGGCGGCCTGACCGTCAATGGGCAGAGCGCCGGGATATTACGGGTGCTCGTGTTCGGCGCCGGCGCCGACTATGCGCTCCTGCTCATCGCTCGATACCGAGAAGAACTGACCCGCTACGAAAGCGTGTACGAGGCGATGCGGGTCGCGATCCGGCGGGCCGGGCCGGCAATCGTCGCCTCCGCCGCGACCGTCATCGCAGGCCTGCTGTGCATGCTGTTAGGCGACCTCAACTCCGACCGTGGTCTCGGCCCGGTGGGCGCCATCGGAATAGCCGCAGCGCTGGTGACGATGATGACGCTTCTCCCGGCCGCACTCGTCGCGTGCGGCCGGCGGCTGTTCTGGCCGTTCATCCCCGGTTACGGCGCGGGCACCGTCGAGGAATCCGGCTTCTGGTCACGTGCCGGCGCCAGAATTGCCGCGCGGCCCCGCCTCGTGTGGATCGCGACCACCCTGATGCTTACCGGGCTCGCGTTCGCGACCCTGCACCTGAACACCAGCCTGCGCGGGGACCAGGGATTCACCAAACCGGTGGATTCCGTGGTGGGTCAGGAACTCGTGCAGCGAAGTTTCCCGGCCGGCGCGACCGCGCCAACATATGTCATCGCCAATATCACGGCCGCGGACGACGTGCTTTCCACCATTCGTAGGAATCCCGCGGTCACCGCTGTCGGGGAAACCGGCCGCGGAGCGACCCTGGTCCAGTTCATCGTTATTCTCGCACAACCGCCCGACACACAGGCGTCCTTCGACACGATCAAAACGCTCCGGGGTGCCGTCCACGCGATACCTGCCGCGGACGCGCTGGTCGGCGGAACCACGGCGGTGAACCTGGACGTACGCACCGCCTCCGTACGCGACCAGAAAGTGATCATCCCGGTGGTCCTGGGAGTCCTGGCCGTGATTCTCGGGTTGCTCCTGAGAGCGGTGGTCGCTCCACTACTCCTGATCGCAACCGTGGTGCTCTCGTTCCTCGCCGCGCTCGGCGCCAGTGCACTCGCCTATGACTGGCTGTTCGGCTTTGCCGGAGCCGACCCGTCCCTGCCGCTACTGGGATTCATATTCCTGGTGGCGCTGGGAATCGACTACAACATCTTCCTGATGATCAGGGTTCGGGAAGAAGCCGAGAGACTCGGCCCCCGAGCAGGCGCGCGCCGCGGGCTGGCCGTCACCGGCGGCGTCATCACCTCGGCGGGAGTCGTGCTGGCGGCCACCTTCTCGGTACTGTTCATCCTTCCACTGGTGCAGCTCGCGGAGGTGGGCTTTCTGGTGGCGTTCGGAGTGCTGGTCGACACCTTCGTGGTGCGCTCGATCCTCGTGCCCGCGCTGGCGCTCGACATCGGCCCGAAGATCTGGTGGCCGAGCCGCCTGGCAAGGCTGCCTGCGGAGCCGCCGGGAACGGCAGCCGGCACCGATCCCCCCGGTAGCGTAGGTAGCGCCGGCAACGAGGTTCTTGTGGGGCCGCCGGCGGTGCGAAGAGAACCATGATCGCACCGCCTGTCATCCGCCGGCCAGGTCTGAAACAGGGCTAAAACGGGTTCTTACCCGAAGGTCGGAAACTCCGGCCCGAAAACCTGCCGCCACAGGTTGACGGCATCCTCGTGCCGACCCGCCTGCTCCGCCTCAACAGCATCATCAGCGTGGACGCGCGCGAACCGCACCGACTCCGCGAGCGCGTCGCAGTCGTCCCCCTGCAGGTAGGTCGACAGGTCGCCGCCGACCTCCGCCGGGTCGTAGGCGGTGAACCCCTTGTTCTCGACGTGCCGGAAGACCTCCGCCAGCGCCTGCCGAGTGTTCAGCCCGCGGTTGATCAGAACCTTGCCCGCGAGCGCCTCCAGGTGGAACGAACGCAGATGGCTGCCGCAGACCCGATTCCACGCCTTGAGCAGCCGAACCGCCGAAGCGACCCGTGGGCCGGCGTCCGCCATCCAGCTCGCGTGCCGCTCCGGCCGGGTCGGCAGCCAGCCGCCGACGCAGTCGGGCATGACGTAGCCTGCCCGTGGATGGTCGAAGGCAGGCACGAGATGGACGTCCGGCGCCGAGTTGTAGACGATGCGCATGGCCTGGCCACGCGTGCCGATCGTCTGGATGCGCTCGCCACCGATCGCGTTGCGAACGCAGAGCAGCAGGTCACGTGAGTCCCAGCGGAAGCGCTTCCAGGCGCTGTTCGCTGCGCTGAACACCACGAAGATGTCAACCTCGTCCAGCGGGCGGATCATCGTGTCGCGCCCCGCGGAACCGATGGTAGCCACACCGACCAACGGCAGCGCGCAGCGCGGTGGAAAGATCGCCCGTAGGGCCTGCTCGGCGTCGTCCCGACGGGCGTCGATGACCGCGCGGTCGTCGACGTTGAGGCGGATCAGGTCGTCGAGCTTGGCGAAGGCGCGCGCGGTCGTGCCCACCAGCAGGGGACCGGTCATCGCACCTGTGATGGGACCGGTCTGCGGGTTAAACGGACCGGCCCCTGGATCATCCGGGAACAGCGGGTTGTGTGCTCCTGGCCCGGTCTCGTCCGAACGGCGCCAGTGCGGCGGAATGATCAAATGATCATATGTGACCTCAGACCCACGCGGCCGCATCAGGCCTGGCACGTCCGGACTGTCCACGGGTGCGACTTCACGCCGGGTTTCCACGCTCACTCTGAGAACCTCCCAGGCGCCTTCGCGCCAACCGTACGGTCCCCCATCCATGACACGCGCCGATGGCCAACCGACACGGACGCGTGAACTGGGCGGCTGGCTCACACCGTCCCATTCGCGACATCGCATCTATGGTGCCGCATCCTGCAGCGGGGTAAACATCGGGTCCAGTCTGGTTACCCAAAGTCACAGATCCGGTGGAATTACGGAAGTGGTGAGGCAGTGGATGTGACGTTACGGAGGGGGCGGCCGGAACCAGACCCGCCAGCCACCGGACAACACGATGTCCGCGGGCACGAATGCGGTCGCCACGGCCAGGCGCTCACCCGTTCGGTCACCGACACGCACCCGGGCCTCGACGACCACCTGGCCGCGGAACTCCAGCCAGCCGGCCAGCGCCCGCAGGGCCTCGGTCGCGTACCCCCGGCGCCGGTAGGGACGCCCGATGGACACCGACACCAGTGCCCGCCGGTCGACGGCGTCCACCGCCAGCAGACCGACGGCCACCGAGTCCTCACCACGCACCGTCCAGGTCATCACGCCGCGCCCTCCGCCGGCCCGGCGACGCAGATCACGCCGCAACGCATCGGTCGGATCATCGGCGACGTCGACAGCGATCCCCTGCGCCTGGTGCAGGCACGCGCCCGCCAGCACCGGTCCCAGCTCCTCGGCCACGAAGCCGGCGTTCCACACCGTCAGGGGAAGCGCAAGCAACCTCGATGTCGTCAGGGTCGGCCCTTCACCCACGGCGGGCGGGCTCCACGACGCCGAGCAGTCCCCGCTCCCGCAGCAGCACCTCGGTGCGTGCCATCCCCTCGTCGAGGCCGACGCGGGGCGCCCAGCCGGCCAGGTTTCTGATCTTGGCGATCGAGTAGGTGCCCGTTCGGGCCAGCTCAGCCAACGCGAGCGGTCCAAGATCAACATAAACTCGGGGGTGTAGACGCGAGCTCACCCGTCCGGACAACCACCTGCGCCCGACCAGCAGCCGGTCCGCCGAGTCGAGCGCACGAACAAACGCCGCCGGCACCGAGCCCGGCAAGGCCACGCCGGCCATCCGCGCGTATCGGCCGAAGAAGTCGGATGCCGAAACACCCGCCCCACCCGTGACATGCAGGATCTCACCAACCGCCGCCGGGCAGTCCATGACCGCGACGACCGCCGACACCAGATCGTCGACGTGGACGGGGCTCAGGATCCCGCGGCCGGAGTCCACCAGGACGAAGCGGCCGGCCCGCAACAGCAGCAGCGGCCACAGGGTCCATCGACCGGCCCGTGGTCCGTACGCGTCGCCGACCCGTAGCACTGTCACCGCCAGACCGCGGGAGGCTGCGGCCACGGCTGCGTGCTCGGCCGCAGCCAGCGCGTCAGCCCGCGCCAGACCGGTCATGGTGACGGGCACGGCCTCGTCAGCGTCGGCAGGGAAGGAAGGGCCCAGCACACTCACACAGGACATGTGAACAACGCGACCGACGCCGGCGCGGTGGCATGCGTCCAACACGCCAGTGGTGCCGGCTACCGTGATCCTACGCATTTCACTGTCCGCAACCGGTAGCGGCCGGCTCGGCACGCCGGCTCGGACCGCGGCCAGCTCGCCACCGCCACCTGTGCCGACGGCCGCCGCGTGCACGACAAGATCCGCCCCGGTGAGCAGTTTCTCCCAGTCACCGGGATGGGTGACGTCGGCCACGACGATGCCAGGACCACGGCGGACGTCTATCGGCACAACATCGTAGCCGCGTCGGCGGAACTCGTGCACGACCGCGTCCCCGATGAATCCCCCGGCGCCGGTCACCACCGCGCGAGCCACGTCGTCCCCTCTCACCCCTGGGACCTACCCGGCAGATCCCCGATCCCGGTAATCGGCCTTCCCGGAAGATCGCTTCCCGATCCACCGGACTCCCCGCCAAGACGACACCCGGATACCTCAAGGTCTATCAGACAGGCCTAACGTACCGTCACGCCGAGCACGCAGACAGGTCGTTCCGGTCGCACGATATCGACCCTACGTGATCGGAGCCCAAGAGTAACTGGTTTCAGGCACCGGCGGCCGCGACGACTCGGCCGCGGCCACCAGCCCGGTGCAGCGCCGGCATCCACACCTCAACCGCCGACATCTTACTTTAAGTAGCTCTCTAATCGCTCTTACGGCGTCCCGAAATCCTGCGTCCAGTACGTCCCGTAACTGCCCCCGGTGCCGTAACCGACGCCGATCTGCTTCAACGAGCAGTTGAGGATGTTCTCCCGGTGCCCGGAACTGTTCATCCAGCCCGCCATGACCTCGGTCGGAGTGCGCTGCCCAGCGGCGATGTTCTCCGCGGCGATCGAGAACTGGTACCCGGCAGCAGCCATGCGTTGAAAGGGCGTGCGCCCGTCCTGGCTCGTGTGGCTGAAGTAGTTATGCGTCGCCATGTCGTCGCTGTGCGCCTGCGCCGCGGTGGTCAGCCTGGAGTCGACGGTCAGCGCAGCGCAGCCGGCCTTGGCCCGTTCGGCGTTCGTGAGCGCTACCACCTGGGAAGCCGGGTCTGCCGATGTCGGCTCGGTGGCGGTACCCGGCGTAGCCGCTGTAGGAGGAGCGACCGGAGCGACCGGTGCGGCTGTGGCCGCCGGGCCGCCCGCCGTGGCGTCCGCGACCGGTGTGGACCACGGCGGCGAGCTCGGTGGGAGCGACGCCGCCCACGGCCACCCGCCAGGTTTGACAGCGGTGCGCATGTGAACGGTCTCACCAACCGTGCCACGATCGACGGTCTGTGGCGGTACAGACCCCTGCGCGGGATCAACCGGTGACGTCGAGGACACCAGAGCCGGGGACGAAGCCCCAGGACTGGTCGCGGCCGCGGGCCCTCCCCCGTGGACGAGCTGGGCCAGGAGCAACCCGACGGTGGCGAGAACGAAAACGAAGACTGCCAGGACGGCGCCGGACCATCCCTGCCGGGAACGGCGGTGCTTGCGATGTCGAACCATGGAACCTTCCGTGTGGTCGGTCCCCCCCGCGCTATGCCCCCTGCATCCGGGACAAGGGTAGCGAGTACTAGGCACGGTGAGCCATCCCGTATCGCTTTTAACCGAATAATCATGAGCAGATCAGGCCAGTGTGGCGCCACCTCGGATCCACCCGACAACATGCCGTGTCGGACGGGCGACCAACGGCCCTGGCCGGCTGCCCCGGGTGACGCCCAGGAGTGCCCGGCAACAGGGGGCAAACGTCCGCACCCGTCGGACAGACCGGGCCACATGCGGGGCCAGAGTGCCAAAGTGCTGGTAGGACACATCAGGACGGGCAAGTATCCGGACGTGACGCCGTTCAAGACGGGGCCCGTCCAAGGGCAGCGCGCTAACATGACCCATTACGGCGCCAGCGGTCGCGACCAGCGGGATCCCGGGCGTGGGGGCACCAGACGACACGCCCGCATCCGGGTCGGCCGCGAGCATGCCGGCGGCGACCAGGATCGTGTCACCAGGCAGCCAGAAAACGACGAGGATGCCGCTGTCGACGAAGACGAGCGTGAAGATGACGGCATAGAGCACCGCTCCGGACAGGCCATCCACACTCGCACGGTTCGAGCCTGTCTGCCCCCGAAGGCTCGATCATCGTACCCTTCGCGCGACTCCAGTCCGCCGTTCATATCCAAATCGGCCAATTATCGACCTAACGGACACGCAACTCCTACTGCCCACAGGAGCCACAACCATGCCCATCGCCACCCCGGACGTCTACGCACAGATGCTTGACCGGGCCAAGACCGAGGCATTCGCCTACCCGGCGATCAACGTTACGTCGTCGGAGACCCTGAATGCAGCCCTGAAGGGCTTCGCCGATGCCGGCAGCGACGGCATCGTGCAGGTCTCCACCGGCGGTGCCGAGTTCCTCTCCGGCACCCGGGTGAAGAACATGGTCCTCGGCGCGCAAGCACTCGCCGAATTCGCCCACCATGTCGCCAAAGCGTACCCGGTCAATATCGCCCTGCACACCGACCACTGCCCCGCGGACAAACTCGACACCTATCTGCGCCCCCTGCTTGCGATCTCCAAGGACCGGGTTCTCCGCGAAGGGCGGGATCCGCTGTTCCACTCACATATGTGGGATGGATCGGCAGTCGAGCTGGAGGAGAATCTCAAAATTGCCGACGGCCTCCTGATCGAATGCCACCAGGCCAAGATCGTCCTGGAGGTGGAGATCGGTGTCGTCGGCGGCGAGGAGGACGGTGTCGTCGGTGCGATTGACGAGAAACTTTACACCACGCCGACGGACATGTGGCGCACCGCCGAGGTTCTCGGCACCGGCGAACGGGGCCGCTACATGCTCGCCGCAACCTTCGGAAATGTGCACGGTGTATACAAGCCGGGCAATGTGAAACTCCGTCCGGGAATCCTTCGGGACGGGCAGCAGTATGTCGCGCAGCAGCTCGGTCTGCCAGTCGACGCCAAGCCCTTCGACCTGGTGTTTCACGGCGGTAGCGGTTCCGACCTGGCCGAAATCCGCGAGACGCTGGACTACGGCGTTGTCAAGATGAATGTGGACACCGATACCCAGTACGCATACACCCGGCCGATCGCCGACCATGTCTTCAAGAACTACGCCGGCGTACTGAAAGTGGACGGCGAAGTAGGTGTGAAAAAGCAGTACGACCCACGCAGCTACGGCAAGGCAGCCGAGTCCGGTATGGCCGCCCGTGTCGCGCAGGCCTGCGCAGACCTGCGCTCGGCGGGGCGTTCGCTGACCAGCTGACCCATCCGGCCGAAGGAGGCGCGACATCGCTTTTCGCGCCTCCTTCGGCCGCCTGCAAGCAAGCTGAGCGCATGCATGCGCGCGTTAGCAGTCGATCTCGAGGAACGGCAAGAGTGGACAGCGCGATGTGCGCATAGTCACGAACCGCATTCACGGCTTGTTCAGCCACCAGCAATTCTGGTTATGGTCTGCGCCGTGCCCGTCGATACGATGGGGACACGTCGGGCGGCACGCCGAATCCTGCCCTCGCTCGACGAAAACCAAACTTGCGGCAGGAACGGGGGACCCACTTTCGGACGTCGATATCGGGCGTCCTCGGGGTGAAGCCGTGAAAGCGGCCGGGCAGTCCCAGCCCGAATCCGACAGCTCACCTCGCAGGCGTGGGGAAGGGCATTACCAATATGTCCAGTACACGTTCTCGTGGCCGACATCGTGGAGTTCGCCGGGCTCGGATCCGCACCCGGGCCATGGTGGTGACCCCGGCTCTGGTCGCCGCGATCAGTGGCGGCAT
The DNA here is from genome assembly GCF_963555915.1 of Protofrankia sp. Cas4. NCBI lineage: Bacteria > Bacillati > Actinomycetota > Actinomycetes > Frankiales > Frankiaceae > Protofrankia > Protofrankia sp. Cas4. The sequence continues at coordinate 3,819 of NZ_CAUVXL010000032.1, read as the reverse complement.
CGCGATGTCCCAACCGGCCAGCGCCGCCACGACCTGGGAGGGGCTTCGCCAATGCGAGTCCGGCGGTGACTATGGGGCGAACAGCGGCAACGGCTACTACGGCGCTTACCAGTTCTCGCTGGGCACCTGGCAGGGCCTGGGCTTCACCGGCCTGCCCAGCAGCGCGGCCCCCGGCACCCAGGATGCAGCCGCGATCAAGCTCGCCGCCCGCGCCGGCTTCGGCCAGTGGCCTGCCTGCGGCAAGGGCATGGGCGCCGACCAACTCGGGGGCGGCACCAACCCGGCCGGCACCGCAAGTCCCGGCGCATCGGGCACCGGCAGCGGTGACAGCGGTGACAGCAGGGATGCACCGGACACCAGCGCATCGGACTCGAGCTCATCCGACACCGACTCGTCGCAGGCACCCTCGTACGGCAGGAGCGGTTCCTCGCGCTGGCAATGGCGCACGGTGAGCACGGACATCTCGTCGAACTCCGCTGATGCGAGGCCCCTTACCGCCGACCTCGTCGATCAGGTGCGGTCAGACGTTCGGTCGTGGCAGCACCAGATGAACAGTCTTGGCTACAAGATCCAAATTGACGGTCGGTATGGACCTGAGTCGGCCGGCGCGGCCAGCCGCCTGCAGGCCGACAAGGGCCTGGCGGTCGACGGAATCTGTGGGCCGGAGACCTGGGGGATCACCTTCAGCTGAACAGCCGGCAGCTGACGGCCGCGAACTGATATAGACCCCGCGAGGACGAGTCGGGCCGGTCCCACCTGCGTGACAACAAACACAACAGAAAAGCACTACGGCGACCGGCCCGATCACTCGGTGTTACGAAAAGCCAGCACAAACGACCCCCCATCGGGGTCACCCCAATCGCCGGGTAGAGTGTTGTCTTTGGGCCATGTAGCCCATTCGGGTGGTGAAAGCCAGGTCCGTGTAGTTCATCCGACACCCCCGATTTGCTTCGAAAGGGCCAGGCTCGCTAGAGTCCTCCCCACTCGCCAGATCGGCGAGGCCGCGCGGACGGACGCCGAATCCCGTCCCCGCCCGCCGCGGCAGGACCTATCGCGAAGCCGCACGGACGGGATCGGGGGAACCACATCCGGATACCGGCCACCGGTGTCCTTGGGGTAAAGCAGGCGACGCTCATCGGCGTCACCGGCCGGGCATGTTCCCAGCCCGCACCCGACAGCTCACCTCGTAGGCGACGGGAAGGACCGACCCACATGCCGTCTGTTGGCAGGCACCGAGCCCCGCAACAGTCGTCCACCGCAGTCAAGGTCCTGCGTACCACCGGTGCTGTCACAGCACTCGTGGGCAGTGGTCTCGCCGTCGCGGCCAGTCCCGCAGGCGCCGCGACCGCCGACGACTTCACCAAACTCCGCCAGTGTGAGTCCGGCGGCAACTATCACATCAATACCGGTAACGGGTTCTACGGCGCGTACCAGTTCGACGCCGGAACCTGGCACGGTCTCGGCTATTCCGGCCTCCCCAGTGACGCCCCGCCGGCGCTGCAGGACGACGCAGCCCACAAGCTCTACAACTCTCGCGGCTGGTCCCCGTGGCCGTCCTGCTCGGTCAAGATGGGCCTGACCAACAACGGCCCGGCGCCGCAGGTGCCGACAACAGTGCCGGCAACGGTGCCCAACGTCGCGGCAGTCCAGCAGGCGATCGCCCCGGTACAGCCCGCAATGACCTTGGACCGCGCGAAGGCGCAACTGGAATCGTCGAACTTCACCGGTACGACGCTTTCCACCGCTCTGGCCGGAGAGGTGCGCGCTGACGCCTACGTCTGGCAGAACACGATGCGCGAGAAGAAATTCATTCTGCAGGTGGACGGCCGCTTCGGCGGCGAGTCCCAGGGCCTGGCATCGCTGTACAGCTACCTGACACGGGTCGACGACGGACAGGCCGGTGTGGTCGGTAAGAACCTCTGGGACATCACCGTCACCAGCCCGTCCGCCCTGTGATCCCAGGGGTTCGTATCCTGTAACATCCCATGACTGTTCGAAGGTGGATTCGCCCTCGAACCCTGATCCCGCGGCGGACCCGATGGCCCACCCCCCTCCCACCGGGTCCGCCGCGTGAGAACCTGTTTTGACCGATCCCCACTCGGCACAGTGCAACCGGGATCCGGCAGGATGGACCCCATGACGACCTCCCCTGGACGGCCGGATCTTCTTGACGGTCCGCCCCCGACAAAACTCACTCTCGATCCGGCTGCCGCCAAAGCGCTCGACGCCGGCGAGACCGCGGAGACGGTCGCCGGTCGCTTCCCGGAGTCAAGCCTCGCCTGGGCGATGCTGGCCGAGCGCGCCCTGGAGGCAGGTGCGGCGGTCACGGCCTACGCCTACGCACGGACCGGATACCACCGCGGCTTGGACCAGCTTCGTCGCGCCGGCTGGCACGGGCATGGGCCAATCCCGTGGTCCCACGAGGCCAACCAGGGCTTCCTACGCGCGCTCGCGGCGCTCAGTCGCGCCGCCGCCGCCATCGGTGAGGCCGAGGAGGCCGCCCGCTGCCGGGACTTCCTCGCCGACAGCGATCCCGAAGCGGCCGAGGTACTGGGCCTTAAGACCTGAGCCGCTCACGACCGTCCTGCTGACGTCCTGGATCGGGGACCGGGACACCCTGCTGTCCGCCCGGTGGCCTACTGACATCCGAGGTAAGTTACAAATGATGTAAGTAGCGTGCGAGGTAAGCAGGGGCGGAATGGCGTTCGTCAATCGCGTCGAGGAGCTTGCCGCGCTGGAGCGCTGGTGGACCTCGACCCATCCACGACCAGCGGTGATATGGGGACGACGCAGAGTCGGTAAAACCGCCCTGTTGCACCGGTTCGCCGACGGACGGCGGTCGATCTTTCATACGGGTGCCGGTCGTGCCGCATCAGGAGAACTGGCGCAGCTGTCCCGCCAGGTCGCGGCCGGCATCCCCGGACGGTTCCGGGACCTGCTCACGCGCCCGTATTCCGACTGGGACGACGCCTTGGACGACTTGGCGGTGGCAGCGGAACGCGAGCCGCTTCTCGTCGTCCTGGACGAGTTCCCAGAGATTGTCGCGACATCGCCGGACCTCCCAGGAGTGCTGCGGGCCTTTCTCGACCGCGTGGCGGGCAGGACACAGCTACGACTGCTGCTGTGCGGGTCGGCAGTGCGGCACATGACCGCGTTGCAGGAACAACGGGCGCCGCTCTACGGTCGGTTCGACCTGTCACTGTCGCTGCATCCGTTCCGCCCGCACGAGGCCGCCCTGATGCTGCCCGAGCTCACCCCGGCCAACCGAGCCCTCGTGTACGGGCTGGTCGGCGGAGTACCGCTGTACCTGTCCTGGTGGGACCAGAACGCGGACGTCACCGACAACCTGCGGCGACTGGCCTGCCGGCCGGGGGCGTCGCTGCTCACCGAGGGACAACTCGTGCTGGCAACCGAGGTGGAACACGGTGAGTACCCGGCGGCGGTGCTGCATGCCATCGCCGCGGGCCGCACGCAGTACAACGAGATCAAGGATCATATCCGGGCTGAGCCGGCCCGCACCCTGGACCGGCTCATCGAGCTGCGGCTCGTCGACCGGGTCATGCCGGTGACCGACACCGCCCGCAGCCGGCGCCGGGTCTACCGCATCGCTGACAACTTCCTCGCCTTCTATCTCGGGGTGCTTTCCCGGTTCCGTGCCGAGATCGACCGCGGTCTCGGGGAGGCTCTGCTGCCCGTCCTGGTCACAAGCCTCGATGACCATTTCGGTCTGCCCTGGGAAGAGGCGTTCCGGGAGCATCTGCGGCGGCTCGCGGTCTCCGGTTCGCTGGGGCCGGACGTCGTGGCGATCGGGCCCTACTG
>NZ_CAUVXL010000031.1:29490-74282 GCF_963555915.1 Protofrankia sp. Cas4 | reverse complement strand
TCGACTAGTCGTCGGCAGCGTCAGATGTGTATAAGAGCACATCGAGGCCCTGTACCAGCGGATGCGGCAGTCAGGAAGCTCCCCCGGCACGGCCCACCAGGCACACCGGACGCTGCGAGCTGCACTGAACGAAGCGGTACGTCGGAGGCACCTTGGACGTAATCCCGCAACGCTCGCAAGAGCGCCTCGACTTTCTGAATCCGATGACGAGGTGGAGCCCTACTCGGTCAAGGAGATCCAATGTCTTCTGACCGAAGCTCTCAAGCGACGCAACAGCGCGCGGTGGGCAATCGCGTTGGCGCTCGGTCTACGGCAGGGGGAAGCGCTGGGATTGAAGTGGCAGGATGTGGACCTCGATTCCGGTCTGATACGAATCCGTCGAGGACGACTGCGCCCCAGGTACGAACACGGCTGCGAAAAGCCGTGCGGGCGGAAATCGGGTTACTGCCCGAACCGGAAGCAGATTCGGCCGGACACCAAGGATGTGAAGTCGAGAGCCGGGCGACGCAACATCGGCCTACCGGACGAACTGGTCAAGATCCTGATACGTCATCGAGAGAAGCAGGACAAAGAGCGCACGAACGCGTGCCAGCTCTGGCGTGAGGAGGGTTGGGTGTTCGCAAGCGAGACTGGCGGACCACTCAACCCGAACACCGACTACCACGAGTGGAAGTCGCTGCTTCAGGCTGCGGGGCTACGGGACGCCCGGCTGCACGACGCGCGGCACACGGCGGCCACCGTACTGCTGCTGCTCGGTGTACCCGACCGCGCGGTGATGGGGATCATGGGGTGGTCCTCGGAGAGCATGCGACGGCGGTACCAGCATCTGACAGACCCCGTCCTCAAGGACGTGGCAACCCGCCTGAATCGCCTGCTGTGGGAGGAGCCACCGGACCCCGCCGAACCGACCGGAGCAAGTGAGACCAGAACTGAGACCAAATGATCGACTGTCGAGCCGGCCGATGATGATCGGCTCGACAGAATGCCTGGTAACACACGGCGGAGGATGAGAGATTCGAACTCTCGAGGGGTTGCCCCCAACACGCTTTCCAAGCGTGCGCCCTAGGCCACTAGGCGAATCCTCCGTTGCCAAGCCTATCGGATCCACGGGCAACGGAACCGACGGCCAGCAAGATCCCTACCGGCTCAGCGGGATGCGATCGAGATCTCCGTGGATTTGATCAGCGCCGTGACCGCGACACCCCGGTCAAGGCCGAGGTCGACGACGGCCGCCTTCGTGATCGCCGCAGTGATCTCGTCACCCCCGTCGATGACAAGCTTCACCACCGCCATCGCATCGCCCTCGTCGATCGCGACGATCGTGCCGGGAATCCGGTTGCGGATACTCAGGCCCGACACGGGACCCGTGGCCAGCGCGACCTCGGTGGACTTGACCATGATCCGAACCTGGGAGCCTTCAGCGAGATCAAGATCATTAATCGACTCCACGGTAACCGCGGCGGTCACCTCCGGACCGCCGACCAGGCGGATCTTGACCGTTGCCATCGCCGCACCGGACGTGATGACGGTTACGGTTCCGGCAATCTGGTTGCGGATGCTGACGCTCATGTTGGACCTCACCGGCACTTCCTGGACATCGTTGCTGGTCGGGATGCCACCACCTTCACACGCAAGGCATTCGGCCAGCCGTCCCGACCGACCATATGGATGGCTTTCGGTGAGTATGCCTGACTGATGGCGGCTTTCGAGCCACCGATGCGCTGCTGAAGATCCATCCGACAGGCCTTAGACTCACTGGCAGACCCCTCGCGCGGCGTCACCCTCGTGAACCCCCCCAGGGCCGGAAGGCAGCAAGGGTAAGCAGGCTCTGGCGGGTGTGCGAGGGGTCGTCCTCTTCGCGGGGGCCGCGAACCCGGCGACGGCCTTGATCCCGGGCAACGCCCAGCGTGCTGACGTAGCGAGTGATCGACGGAACAGGTCGGTGATCATGTGAGCGGCGCGTTGTACAACCGGTACCGTCCAGCGACCTTCGCCCAGGTCGTCGGTCAGGAGCACGTGACCGGTGCCCTCATGCAGGCGTTGCGGACCGGCCGCCTGCACCACGCCTACCTGTTCAGCGGTCCGCGCGGCTGCGGCAAGACGTCGTCCGCACGCATCCTCGCCGCATCCCTGAACTGCGTGAACGGGCCGACACCCGAGCCGTGCGGGGTGTGCGAGCAGTGCGTGTCGATCCGACGCGGTGTGTCCATGGACGTCACCGAGATCGACGCCGCCTCCCACGGGCTTGTGGACGATGCCCGCGACCTGCGGGAACGCGCGTTCTTCGCGCCAGCCTCGGCGCGGTTCAAGGTGTATGTCGTCGACGAGGCCCACATGGTCACCGCGGCGGCTTTCAACGCCCTACTCAAGGTCGTCGAGGAACCACCGCCCTACCTGAAGTTCGTGTTCGCGACCACCGAACCCGACAAGGTCATCGCCACCATCCGCTCCCGGACCCACCACTACGCGTTCCGACTCGTTCCACCCGGGGCGCTGCGCGACCACCTCACGTCCGTCTGCACGTCGGAAGGGGTTGACGTCGATCCGGCGGTACTACCGCTGGTGGTACGAGCCGGCGCAGGCTCCGTCCGCGACTCGCTGTCCGTACTCGACCAGCTGCTCGCCGGCGCGGGGCCGGATGGCCTTGGCTACGATCGGGCGGTAGCGTTACTCGGGCTGACCGACGGCGTCCTGCTGGACGAAGCGGTCGACGCCCTTGCCGCACGGGACGGCGCCACCTCGTTCACCGTTGTCGACAAGGTCGTCTCCTCCGGCCACGACCCCCGGCGATTCGCCATGGACCTGCTGGAACGCCTACGGGATCTGATCGTCTTCGCGGCCGTGCCGGACGCGCCCGCCAAGGGGCTGCTGGAGAACTACTCACTCGACCAGATCGAACGGATGCGCGACCAGTGCGGCCGGATGGGCCCGGCCGAGCTTTCCCGGGCCGCGGACGTGGTACACGCAGGTCTCAAGGAGATGCGCGGGACGACCAGCCCGCGCCTCCTGCTCGAACTGGTCATGGCACGGGCGTTGCTGCCCGCTGCCGGATCTGACCCGTCGGCGTTGCTGGTCCGCCTCGAACGGTTGGAACGGCGGGCGGAGGCCGGCGGCATCACCGGTCCATCACATGATGATGCGGCGGCGGCGACCGGCCCGGGACCGTCGACCGGCCCGGGACCGTCGGCCGGCCCGGCGCAACCGCCGACCCCGGCCCGGTTTTCCGGAACTGGCGAGGTCCGCGCACAACCAGCACCCGGACCGCACTCCCCCGCCGTAACGCGATCGACTGGCAGTGGTGGTGGCGATGCCGGCGGTGGTGGCGATGCCGGCGGTGGTGGCGATGCCGGCGGTGGTGGCGGTGCCGATGCGGGACGACTGCGAGCAGCCTGGGACGACGTGCTCCGCGCGGCCCGGTCGCGCAAGCCCGCCACGCACGCCCTACTCCAGGAGTACGCCTCGGTCGCGGATGTTCGTGGGGACGAAGTCATCCTCGCGTTCACGGTCGCGACGATCGCCCGGATGTTCGGTCAGGGCAGCAATGTCGAGGTCCTCCGCGCCGCCCTGACAGAGATTCTGGGCGGCAGCTGGCGGGTCACCATCGCAGCCGCGGGGGGACCACCCGGTGCGCCGGGGGGCACCGGCGTGCCCTGGACCCCTGGTGGGAACAGTCGGCCAGGCCGTCCGGACGGGACTTCCGGGCCGGAACCGGCCGGGTCCAGCTCACCGCGAGCCTCGGCCGGGCCGGTGCACGCCGTAGCCGTCGCCACACCGCCGCCGGCAACCCAATCGGGAGCACCGGCACCTGTGCACCGCCCGACCGGACGAGCCATGGCCTCCGGCGGACCTTCGGCGCCTACCCCGACGGCCGGGCAGATCCGTCATGAGGCGACGACCGTCCGACCAGGGGCAACGCCCGCCGACCGGCCGGGTGCACGCGCCACGGGGGAGGGCCGTGCCACCGCCCACGCCGGCCCTGACGTGGCACGACGTTCGCCCGCGCCCCGTGAATCGTCCTCGGCCACACCACCGGCACCGGCACCGGCACCGGTGACGTCGGTACCACCAGCGTCGTCGGCTGCCGGCCACTGCGACACCGACGATGAGCCCTCGGCCGGCGACGATGACGCGCCGGCGTACCCAGGCGCGTCGCTGTCGGGTGAGGCGGCCGCGATGGCGTTGCTGCAGTCCGACCTCGGCGCCACCGTCATCGACCAACCCATCGACTGATCGACCATTGCGTCGACTGGCCGCACACCGGACGGACCGGACATTCCTCAGTCAGCGGCACATGGGTGCGTCGGACCCCGGACGTAGGCTCATGGACATGTCGAACCCGCAGATACCTGGGCCGGACATCGGCCAGATCCTCATGCAGGCCCAGCGGATGCAGGCCGAGTTGATGACCGCCCAACAGGAACTCGCCGACACCAGAGTGGACGGCACCGCGGGCGGAGGTCTGGTGAAAGCCACCGTGACCGGCGGCGGCGAGTTGGTCGATCTCACCATCAGTCCGGCCGCGGTCGATCCGACCGACACCGAGACCTTGGCGGACCTCGTCCTCGCGGCCGTTCGGGACGCCGCCGTCAACGCGCGCGGGCTCGCCGCGGAGCGGATGGGCGAGGTCACCGGCGGGCTGGGCGACGCTCTTGGTGGGCTCGGAGTTCCGGGTGGGCTCGGAGTTCCGGGCGGGCTCGGAGTTCCGAGCGGACCGTCAGGTCTGGCCGGCGGGTCGGGCTCGGGGCCGCAAGCCCCAGGCCTGGGATGACAGGCATGCCGATCGGCGACCGGCTCGTGCCTGGCTGCCACATCGGGGCAGGTCGGTGACAATGTACGAGGGGATCGTCCAGGATCTGATCGACGAGCTCGGCCGGCTGCCGGGTATCGGCCCGAAAAGCGCGCAGCGGATCGCTTTCCACCTTCTCTCCGCGGACCCCGTCGATGTGCGGCGCCTTGCGGCGACGCTGAACGAAGTCAAGGACAAGGTCCGGTTCTGTCGGCTGTGCTTCAACGTCGCGCAGGCGGAACTGTGCCGGATCTGCTCCGACCAGCGACGTGATCCGGCCCAGATCTGCGTCGTCGAGGAGTCGAAGGACGTCGTCGCCATCGAGCGGACGCGGGAGTTCCGGGGGCGCTATCACGTCCTCGGTGGCGCGATCAATCCGATCGGTGGAGTGGGCCCTGATGACCTGCACATCCGAGAGCTGATCGCTCGGCTGGCCGATGGGACGGTGACCGAACTGATTCTCGCGACCGATCCGAACACCGAGGGTGAAGTCACCGCGTCCTACCTGGCTCGCCAGATCGCTCCGATGGGATTGAAGGTCACCCGTCTGGCCAGTGGCCTGCCGATGGGCGGGGATCTGGAATGGGCGGACGAGGTGACTCTCGGTCGCGCCTTCGAAGGCCGCCGGGTCGTCACCTGATCGCCTGACCAGGCCGCCGCCTGACCGGATACTCCACAATCGGTGGCTGTACGAGGCAGGACAGTGTGAGCCTGCGCCGCGTGTGAAGGCCTGCGAACCCCTCTCGGCTACTGTGGGCAGCTCTTGCCGAGTTCGGCAGAGGCTGCGCGATCACGACTCCTGCCGCGCCGCCGCTGGCCGCACGGGAATAGCAGCCCTGTCCAGACAGCGTTCGCGACCTGGTCGTCCGCGCGCGAATGAACTCCTACGACCGTGGGGAGCACACATCAAATGATCATTAGTGCACACGTAGGTGCGGGGGCCCTGGTCGGTACAGCACTACGTCGGCCGATACCCGCGTTTGCCGTTGGTTTCGCCTCTCACCTGGCAATGGACATGCTGCCGCACTGGGGTACCGGCCCGGGGCTGGACTGGATTCCGGTCGCCCGACGCGACGGCGTGGCGGGTCTGGTCGCAATGGGTGTTCTGACGGCGGCCGCTCCACCCGGCCGAAGGCTCGCAGTGCTCGCCGGTATGAGCGGGGCCTGCCTTCCCGACACCGACAAAATCGGAATCTACTTCGCCGGCCGCAGTCCGTGGCCGGAACGTTTCGACCGCTTCCACGGCCGTATTCAGCGGGAATCCGCCGACCTGCTACCCCGGGATGTGCTCGTCGCCGCCGCACTCAGCGCAACCGCGGCCGGGCTGCTACAGCTTCTGGGCCGGGGTCGGAACCGTAGTTGAGCAAACTCCAAGAGTTTGCCTGTGTCGAAATGCTGAAAACAGGGGAATCCGGCGATGGGTCGATACGGGGAACAGCTCTGGGCCCCGAACCCTGCCGCACCGTTGCGCGGGCGCCGCATGGGGGTGTACCGCCCGTACTGTCCCGATCCTCTCGCCGGGTCGCCGCCGAGCCTCCACGATGATCTCATCGCACGCGCGACCGCCGTCGAGGCGGGCATCCGGTCGCTGACCGGCACAGTCATGGTGAGCCTGGACCGGCTGGCCGGCTTTCTCCTGCGGTCCGAGGCGGTTGCCTCGTCGCGCATCGCGGGCATCGGGGTCCCTCCCCAGCAGGTCGCCCTGGCGGAGTTCGCGAGCGGAGCCGGTACCGACAGCGTCGTCGAGGGCTTCAGCGTGAACGCCCGCCGGGTCGCCCGCAACATCGCCGCGCTCCGCCACGCGGTCACCGATCTCGCCGAACCCGGGGCAATCACCGTGGACGGCATCGTCAACCTGCAACGCACCCTGCTCCCGGGCCACCGGCACACCGGCCCACGGTCGGTTCAGACCTGGCTCGGCGGGAGCGAGTGGAACCCGTTGGACGCGGCCTTCATACCCGCGCCGCCGTCCGAGGTGGTCAGCCTGATGACTGATCTTGCCGCCTATGCGTCGGGCGACGCCCATCCACCGCTGATCCAGGCCGGGCTCGTCCACGCCCAGTTCGAGACCATCCAACCGTTCGACGACGGAAACGGGCGGGTGGCGCGGATGCTGATCCATGCTGTGCTCGCCCGACGGGGCCTGGTCACGCCGGCCGTGCTACCGGTCAGCCTCGCCTTTGTGAGCCGGTCCGACCGCTATGTGACGGCCCTGGCCGCCTACTGCCACGACGGTCCGCCCGGCGGCCGGGCCTCCCATGCCGCGCTAAACCAGTGGTTGACCTTCTTTCTCGACTCCATGGTGGTGGCGATCGAGGAGGCCCGCACCTTCGCGGACGAGATCGCCGAACTGCGCCGGTCCTGGGACACCCGGCTGGCAGCCTGCCGGGAGCAGACCGTCGTGGTTCGCAACCGGCCCCGGGAACCGTCAACCGCCGATCGGTTGATCACCATGCTACCCGGATCCCCGGTGCTCACCGCGGCCAGCGCGGCGCGCATCCTGGACGTGTCCGTGCAGGCCGCCTGGGCCGCGGCCGAGGAACTCGTCGGCGCGGGCATCCTGCGCCGACGGCAGATCGGACGCGGCGCCACCGGCTACCTCAGCAGGGAGGTATCCGACCTGCTCACTCTCGCCGAACGCCGGCTGGCGGCCGTCAAACGGGCCTGATCCGCGGCTGGGCTACGGTCGCCCGCAGCCTGCCCGAGCCGGGCCCTGCTCAGCCGGGCCCTGCTCAGCCGGCCCTGCTCAGCCGGGCCCTGCTCAGCCGGCCCTGCTCAGCCGGCCCTGCTCAGCCGGCCGGGAACAGGACCGCGGCGCCGGTCACCCGGTCCGCCGCCAGGTCGATCAGCGCCTCGTCCGCCCGGTCCAGCGGATATGGCTGGACCGTGACCGCAAGCCGATGCCGCGCAGCAATCTCGAGGAACTCACGCCCGTCGGCCCGGGTGCTCGCGGTCGTGCTCCGCAGCGTCCGTTCCTGGAACAGGTGCCGCTGGTAGCTCAACGCCGGCACATCGGACAGGTGGATACCGGCGATCGACAGCGTCCCGCCCCGGTCCAGTGCTCCCAGCGCAACGGGCACCAGGTCACCGACCGGCGCGAACAGGACCGCGGCGTCCAGCGGCTCCGGCGGGGCGTCGTAGGGCCCGGCGGCTGACGATGCGCCGAGCGCGAGCGCGAGTCGCCGCGCCGTCTGCGACCGGGTCAGCACATGGACCCTCGCACCCTGCGCCAGCGCCACCTGCGCGGCCAGGTGGGCGGACGCGCCAAAGCCGTAGATCCCGAGTCGGCCGCCCGGTGGCAGGTCGGCGCGGCGCAGCGCCCGGAAACCGACAATCCCGGCGCACAGGAGCGGCGCCAGCTCACCGTCGGAGTAGCCCTCAGGCAGCCGGTAGGCGTAGTCCGCGCGGACGACGGCGTACTCGGCATAACCGCCGTCGGCATCCCAACCGGTGTAGCGGGAGACCAGACACAGGTTCTCCGCGCCGCGCCGGCAGTAGGTGCAGGTCCCGTCGGTCTCCCGCAGCCAGGCGATCCCGAGCCGGTCACCGGGGGCGACATCTTCCACCTTGGGGCCGACGGCGTCGACATAGCCGACCACCTCGTGCCCGGGAACCGTGTTGGGTCGACGCGGCCGGAGGTCGCCTTCGGCGAGATGCAGGTCTGTACGGCAGACCCCGCACGCCGCGACCCGCAGACGCACCTCGCCGGCAGCGGGTTCGGGCACGGGCAGGGTCGTGCACCGCAGCGGTCGCGCCGTTGCCGGTGCTGGTGTGGTGACCTGCCAGGCGGTCATCATGGGCGTCATACCCATGACTTTCCCAGATCTACCGCCACCTACCGATCACACACCGTTGCCATCGGTGGACGGGGAGCCGGAGCATCGCCGTCCACCGACAGGCCATGTCACGCATGGTGTCAGATGGTGACACCATGGTCACGGGCGAGACCACCAAGGTCGTTGTGACCCTGGCCGACCGCCCGGAACTTCCATTCCGCACCGTTACGATAGACCTCACCGAAAATCACCACCGTCTCGGTGGAGTAGTCCTCGGAAAGGTCGTAACGGACCAGTTCGGTGCCGGTCTGGTCGACAACGCGGATGTAGGCGTTACGCACCTGCCCGAAGTTCTGGTTCCGATCCTGCGCACCGTAGATCGACACCGGTACGACAATCTTGTCGATGTCGGCCGGTACCTGACCGAGGTTGATGACGATCGACTCGTCGTCCCCCTCGCCCGCGCCGGTGAGATTGTCGCCGGTGAGGGTGATGGCGCCCTCCGGGGACTTCAGATTGTTGAAGAAAACAAAATGCTCGTTGGTGAGAGCCTTGCCGTCGGCCTTCACGCCGATGGCGGACGCGTCCAGGTCGAAGTCGGTTCCGGTGGTGGTGCGGGCATCCCAACCGAGCCCGACCGTCAACGCGGTGAGCTGGGGCGTACCCGCGTCCGCCGCCTGCTTGGTAAGGCTGACGTTGCCGCCCTTGGCGAGACTGATGGCCATCTGTAGATCGTCCCCTCTGATCGGTCCGCGCCGGCGCGGATCGTCCCGTGCAGGTACAGACCTACCCCGGGGACCTCCGGCGACGCGAAAAGGTCATGATCGCGTGACCTGGGCTTAACAGCTACGAAAGAACCTTCGCACACGCTAGGGCACCCGCCCACCGTCGGTCCGGTCGGGTGCGGTACAGGCCGAGCCCCGCCACCACCGGTGACAGATGTCCGCACCACCCGGCGACGACCATGATCACGCCGCCCACCCCATGCAACCCGACAGGTGGTCCACGGCACAGCGGGCTCGCCGACGCGGTCGGTAACCGGGAGGAAGCCCTGCGCGTCGTTGGGAATAATGCCCCAAAGTGGAGTCTATCGTAGTACTTCGCCCCAGGAAGACAGCGAATCGTCGGGGTTTACAAACGACCGGGCTGCCTTCTCGTCGAAGAAGACAAGAAGCGAAGTCGGGTGACACACCAACGTCCCATCCTGCTCCTCGCCAAGAGCAACGACAGCACTGCCATAGCCGTCAAAGGTCAGACGCAAGGACCACGGCAACCGTGGACGGCCCTCATACGGAACATGCCAGGCCACCGCAACCTCAGACACGGGATGCCCAATCAACGGTAGCCACTGCTCACTTCGCGTAACATCAACCGTATTCAGCCCCTCCGGTGGGGCTTGGTCCAAGACAGCCTCAAGCCCCTGGTCGAACCCAGGCAGGATCCATCTGATCCGCAGCACGGCTCCGCTTTCCATGCCAATCATCACAACCATGTCCACTTCGTGAACAACGTCGTCATGTCGATGCCCACAAAGCCACTCCTCTCCCTCCAGAACTGCGTATTTCACAAAAACAGGCTTTTCGCCCACCACGCGCTCTGCCGTATACCGAAAAGAATCCGTAGAATCGGCGCCACCCTTGCCCTGCAAGTACATCAATTCCGCTCCACAGGCGCTCCCGTTCTCAGCTGAATCATACCGAAGCGAACCGGAGGTATCGGTCGATGGAATACCTGATAGCCGACCGGGCTGGTTTCCCTGAGCATGCCTCCGCTTACGACAGCCATCGGCTATTCAGGGAACGGCACGATGGGTGGCGAGATGTCGAAATCCCACGGAGCGTTTCTGGGTAAGGGCGGCTGTTTCGCCCGCCAGGCCCGTTTACGCTCAAGCTCACGGGTCCGTTCGCTCCGCAGGAGCTCTCCATCGATGCGTTGACGTCGTCCAAGCGTGACCTCGGCCGCCTGGACTCGTATCTTGTCCCCAAGACGATGGGGATGCGTCCACACCCCGTCGACGACAAGGCCTCCACCATCTCCACCCTCAACCGTCGATCCGACGGGACACTGCTTGAAGGTCACGGTGGCGATGGTCGGATCCCCACTCATCCAGGTGACCGCATCCAGATCGGACACGAGGGTGAAAAGCGCTTCAGCGTCACACCGAACCAGCCGCACCGGAACGGTCAGAAAAATCGTCCCGCCATAGTCGCCGCTGAGAACCACTGCGGCTCCGGAGTCCCGACGCGCCTGCTTCAGTCCTTCATACACAAACGGCTCGCCGTCACCGGACTATCCAGAAACCGATCAACCAAATCCCCGGGACCCGAGTCAGAACCCAGCCACATCGGCAAGATCAAGAATGGCTATTGCTTCACGCTGGAATCCTTCGAGGTCTTCGAACCAGTCGGGATAATGGCCTCGTCTACTGAAAAATTTTACAGTAGCACCCTGCAGAAAAAAACCCTCATAATCCTCGTCGGCAAAAATACTGACGAGCGCAAGCAATCGATCGCATCCCTCAAGAGCGGAGGCATCCCTCAACATTCGACGGGCAAAAAAGAGGCCGCGCGAAGCCGCGCGGGGAAGATATCTCCCCATATCCCCCCTGAGGTCAGAAAGCGATATATAGACGTCGTTGACTTCATACTCATAATGTCCGATCTCTAAAGGATCGAATTCACCGCTCCAGCTATCACCATACATTGCCCGCAGAAGGAGCGCACCATTCGGCCCTACCATCCAGCCGGCTTCGACAATAGACTGAGCGCGGCTCGGCAGGCTTGGCCTCCAAGTTTCCGTCAAAGAATCCGCCAGAAGTTCCCGCATACGTATATTTGTTTTCATTGCAATTGATTCCTAGAATACCCACGCAAACCGTGTAACGAAATTCGACCAGGAGTCGACCTTGCACCCCGAAGAATATTCGTCAACCGAATGCTGGCGATGCTGCGCCAGATCTTGTTCAAACCTCGATAGTCCACAGAACTGACACATCCGAGATAACTCCTACAAATTTACAGTCCGAGGACCTTGAGCCCCTGTGCGATGGCTCGAGAGACTGCCGGGTCTTTTGCCACCTGCTTCGCCAACCTGCCCGGCAAGCCCTCAAAAGCCTTGGTTGTAAAATTGTACTGATATTTGTGTCCCGCATAGTCCTGAAGATGAAGTTGCCCTGGACGCGACCCAGGTGCAGGATTCTCGACGTCGATGTGAAATCGTTCATTCTGCATCAGCGTATCACTGGTGGTTTGAGTGCCCTTGGCTCCTATCATATCGTCGCCGGGGCATCCGTTGGTACCGGAGGCGCTGGACCTGGCACCAGAGCTACTGGATCTTCCGCTGGAACCGCTGGAGTTGCTGCCGGAACCGCGGCCGCCGCTTGCTACCGCAGCGGACACGCCACCGATGAAGCCGCCCACCATCGCGCCACCCGCGACGACACCCCCGGTCTCGGCCGCGATCGTGACCCCACCACCGAGCACGAGCGCACCCGAAGCAAGCGCCACACCACCGGCCTCAACCAGACCACACGGCTCAAGAACGATGCACGCCGCGGTGCCCACGACCGCCGCACCGATACCGATACCGGTACCGACCTTGCACCAGAACCCGCACAGCCCGCTCGGATCCGCGTCGTTGAGCGGATTCCCCCCGACATACCCATACGGACTTTGCGTGAGATCCAGAGCGGGATCGACCGTCAGGAACTGCGCCGTGGACGGATCGTAATAACGGGCCCGCAGATACAGCAGCCCACTTTCAGCGTCGGTGTACTGCCCGGTGAAGCCCAACACCGAACCCACCGCACCCGTATGAGCGCTCACCGCACCCCAAGGGGTATAGCCGTAGCCGCCGACCACCGCCCCGGTGGAATCCGTCAACGCCCGGACGGAACCAATTTGATCACAGAAGAACCACTGCGTGGCACTCCCACCGATCTGCTCGATCGGCACACCACCCGGCCCATAGACATAAGCGGTGGCACCGTCGTACAGGAGCTCACCACCCACGCCCCAGGTGAACGGAGTCGTGGCGCCGTTGACGGTCTTGGAGGCACGCAGGCCGGATCCGTCATAGGTGTAACTCGCCGTGGTTCCGCTCTTCGTGAACCCGGTGAGCCTGCTCGCCTGGTCGTAGGCGTAGGTGGTGACCGCGCTCCCGGCGGTGCTCTTGGTCCGGTCGCCTTCGGTGTCGTAGGTGTAGGTGGTGGCGCCGCTGGGTGTGCTGGCGCAGGCCGGGTTCGCGGGCGGGGTGGCCGTGGTGGTCCAGCACAGCCTGCTTGTCACATCGAAGGTCTGCGTCGTAGCGCCGACCGTGGTCGGGTTGTCCGCGGCGTCATAGGCGTAGGAGGTAGTGGTACCGCCGACGGTCGTCGACTTGAGCTGCTCCAACGCCGTGTAAGCAAAAGTTTGCGCGCTGCCCGGAACACCGGTCGGTGTCTCCCCGCTGACCTGGCCGGCGGCGTCCCGGGGGCTGGTCAGGGAGGCAAGCGTGGTGCTGCCGGCCTTCAGCGTGGAGCCGGTGAGCTGGTCGGCCTTGTCGAAACTCCCGGTGACACTAGTGTTGTTGGGGTAGGTCGTCGTGAGCAGATCGCTGTCGCGGTCGTACCCGAACGACGTGCTCTTGGCGTTCCAGTCCTGAACGGTGACCAGCCGGTCGTCCTTGTCGAACGTTCGGGTGACGCTCCGGCCGCTGCCACCGGGGTAGGCGATCGAGGTGACGTTGCCGACAGCGTCGTAGCTGTAACCTACCGTGGCTCCGGCGCCGTTGGTGTAGGAGGTGATCTCGCCGAAGGAGTCGTAGGACCAGTGGCTGGTCCCGGTGCCGTCGGTCGTGGACGTACGCCGCCCGAGGCCGTCGTACGTCGTCGCCGTCACGTTCGGGGTAGCGCCGTCCGAATAGCCCACCGTGGTCTGGTGACCGGCGGCGTCGTACCCGTAGGTGGTCACCCGGCCGGCCGCGTCAGCGAGTGTCAGCAGCCTGCCGGCCGTGTCGTACTTCCAGGTGATCGTGTGGGACCCGGGATCGGTCCGGGTGGTCCGCCGGCCCTGGTTGTCGTAGCCATAAGTGGTCTTGTGGGCAGCCCCGTCGACGATGTCCGCGACGGTGTTGTCGGCGTTGTAGTCGGTCTTGAGAGTCGTGGCGTCCGGCCGGGTCGTCACGGTCTGCCGGTCGGCGAGGTCGTAGGTGTAGGTCGTCGTCCGGTTGTTGGCGTCTGTGGCCGAGGTCCTGTTGCCGTCGGCGTCGTAGGTCGCGGAGCTGACGTCACCGAGCGGGTCGGTGGTTTTGATCGGGTTGTTCCAGGCGTTGTAACTGTAGGTGGTGCAGCCCGTGGCCGGCGGGGTGCAGCCGGGGACGATGCCGGCGGACACGCCGATCGGCGAGACAACCGAGGTGCGCAGGCCGCGGGCGGTGTCGTAGCCGTACTTGGTGGTGTTGCCTTCGGGGTCCTTCGTGCTGGCGAGGTCACCGAAGGTGTCATAGGTGTTCGTCGTCGTGTTCCCACGCGCGTTCACCGTGCGGGAGACGTCATCGGGATGCGCGGCGTCGTCGTAGTAGAAGCTCGCGGAGCGGACCACGGTCGAGGGCGGATTTCCGTTGGAAACTTCAGCGGCCTGGTCGACCTGTTGCAGGGTGATGCTGGTCGGCAGCTTGTACGCGGACGTGCCGTCGTTGGTGCCGGTGCTGGTGGCGATGTGCCCGGCCTCGTCGTAGCCGTAGCTGGTCTGCGTCCCGGTCGGGTCGATCGTCGCGACGAGGTTGTTCCGGTCGTCGTAGGTGCGGGAGGTGGTGAACCCGCGCGGATCACTGGCGGAGATCTGATTGCCATGATCGTCGTAGCTGAAGGTCTGGAAGTTCCCGTTCGGGTCGGTGATCGAGGTGACCCCGAGGCTGACCGGGTCGTAGGTGTAGCTCCAGGTCCCGGCGTCGGCCGTCCCGGCGCCCCGGGTTTCCGAGGTCAGCAGACCGCCGGTGTAGGTGTACACGGTCTTGTGACCAGCCGGGTCGGTGACCTGGGTCTGCCCGGCTACGAGATTCGCCGCCGTGTTCGGGCCATAGGTGAACGTGGTCGTGTGGCCGAGCTGGTCGGTCTGGGCGGTGACCCGCTCTGCGCTGTCATAGGTCATGCCGACGACCGGGGTCGGGGTGGCGGTGCTGCCGTAAGCGGCCGGTTCACGCATCGCATTGAGCAGATGCGCGGCGGTGTAGGTGTACTGGCTCCGGTCGTTGTTCCCCACCGACGGACTGCGGGTGGTGCCGACCCCGAAGACGTCGGTGAGGTTGCCAGCCGCGTCATAGCCGTAGGTGACCTGGCGCCCAGCCGTGTCGGACAGGCCGGTGATGTGGTTGCCGGTCCAGGTGAGCGTATAAGTGCGCGCAGCCGGGTCGGTGATGGTACTCAGATGCCCGGAGCTGTCGTAGGTCAGCGCCGTGGCATATGCCGGGCTGGCCTTGCTGCCCGCCAGATCCGTCTCCGAGACCAGCCGGCCCGTGGCCACGTCGAAGCTGAAGATCTGGCTGCTCCGCCGGGTGAACACATAGGACGAACCGTTCTTGACCAGAGTCGCGTCATACCTGGGCGCTGACGGAGTGTAGACGCCGGAGGAGTTGACGAACGTGACCTGAGAGCCGTCCTCCTGCTTGACCGTGACGTTGCCGGTCGCACTGTCGGTGACGGTCGACAGGTTGTAGGAGAAGGTCCACCCGTAACCGAACGGGCCGTTCAACGCCGCCGACCCGTTCGGGCCGGACGGGTCGGCCAGCGCGGAGGCATAGGTACGGGTGAAGTCCAGCGGCATGCCCCGGCCAGGAGTGGCCAGGTCGGTGAAGGTCTGACCGAAATAGCCGGTGCTGGTGTCGACCGGGTCACCGGCGGTGCGTCGGGCGCAGCCGCACTGCACCCAGGCCGGGTTACTGCCCTTGGGCGCGTCGATCACCTGCGGTGGGCCGCCGATGGGCGTACCGGGAGTACCGCCCATCTGGACGAAGGCGATCGCGTCGTACGCGACGTCGTAGTTGCTGTAGCTGGTGTCGCCGTAGGCGGTGTCCGTGCTGGTGTTGCTCAGCTGGACATACCCGCCGTTCTGCATGGCGAAGGTCCCGATCGTGACCCACTGTTCGGATCCCCAGTGCTGGTTGACCCGGATCTTCCATGGGTTCGCCCCGCCACCGGGGTAGATCTTGTAGACCACGTCGGTGGCGGAGGCTCCCGTCGCCGGGATGTGGATCTTAATCTTGTAGTACTGCAACCGTGGGAGGGTCGGCGTCCAGGTACCGGTGTTGACCAGGCTCGAATCAGAACCGTTCTCGGTGTGTGTGAACAGGATGTGACCACCGAAACCGGCGCCGAGCTGATGGGTGTCGATCGCACCGATCGGGTCACCGGCCGCGTTGGCGCCGTAGGCATAGCTGAACGTGCCGCCCTGGGACCAGTTCGACGACCCGCAGCCGACAAGGTTCAGCGGTGGCTGGCTCTGCGACTCGTCCACGATGATCGGCGGGCCGCTGGATGTGGTGGGCACCTTGGCGGTGTCCAGGGAACAGGTCGGCGGATGCGGGTCGGCCCCGGCCGCCGGTTCGGTCGAGCCGGCAGCGGCCGAATAGTCACTGGTGGCACAGGTTGTCGCACAGTTCGCCACCCAGGTGGCCGGCAGGTGCCACCAGCACTCCCTGTCGGTCAACGTGCAGAAACTCGCGGTCGGGTCGGTGGCGTTGGTGTAGTTCGGGTCGCACTTGTTGTCGGTCGTGCAGAAAGTGTTGACCCCGGGGATCTGCAGCCAGGTGCTACCGCCGTGGTAGGTCGGGGTGGCATAGGCGGCATGGTCGAACCGGATGATCGGGCTGCCCATCCACCCCATTACCCGTTCCTGGTAGGGCCACTGCGAGGGATGCGCGGCGTCGGCGTAGGTGTCACGCAGGAAGGGAACCCGGTTGGGCGGGTAGTCGGGGTTCTTCGGGTTGTTGGTCCACCCCAGCCCCCAGGTGCCGTCCGGACCGACGCAGGTCGGGCTCGGTGTGCATCCTGTGGTGTTGCCGTACTTCGCCGTCGGCTGGATACCGGTGTTGTAGGCCCACGCGGCGAAATACCAGTTCTCCAGGTAACGGGGATTCCCGCCGTTGGCGGTGATACCGGCGTCGTAGAGCTGGTTCCAGGTCTTCTCAAGGACCTGCAGGCCGGCGGCTATGTTCTCCTCGTAGTCAATGGCAATCTTGGTTTTACCGTTGGCGGAGTATGTGGTGTCCGCGGCCGTCATCCCGGTGGTCACCTGGCCGACGCCGTACCCGCAGTCGGCGGCCGAGTAGTTGATCGTGGTGATCCCGCCGCCCGAACCGTAGTAGTCGGCGATGAGCGGGTTTCCGGCAATGCCCGGCAGCGCATGCCAGGATGCCTGGCTCCAGTTGCTCTCCTGGGCCAGGATCGCCTCGTAGACCGACCGGGGAACCGAATCCCAGGTGTCGCCGGTCGGGTGATGCAGGGCGATCTTCGGGAAGTCGCTGTTCGCCGCGTAGGCGGCCAGCCCGAGGTTGGCGTAGCCGGCGGGCCGCTGCACCGACGACCCGGTCAGCAGACCCTGTTCGGCGAGCTGTGTCGCCCAGTCGATCTGGTTCGCGAACGGCTGGAGCACCTGGCGGTTCTCAGCCAGGCGCGGGACGGCGCACGTCGGGCTGCCGGCCGCGATCGGGATCACGCTCACGATGGGCTGAATGGACGGGCCGCTGCGCGTGGCGTATCCGCTCGGCGCCGCCGTTGCCGGCGCGGGTACCGCCGTCCAGGTACGGGCACCCGGCGCAGCCGCCGGACGGGTGAGGACCGATCTGGTCCGGGTGTCGAGAATCAACGGAGCAGACTGATCACCTGCGGTTCCGACTCCCAGCAGGGCATGGCCGTCGAGAGAGGCCGCGGTCGCACCGTGCGGCAGTCCACCGGCGGGTACGCCGACCAGGCCGGCCCCGCCGGGTGGCGCTGTGGTCGCCCCGGCCAGGACGGGATGCCCGCCCCTCCCCTGGAACAGGTGCACCTCCGTGGCGGGACCGGACCCGAGCGTGGTCACCTGCCCCGACCGCTCCACCACCACCGTCGCGGTCGGCGCGCGATCACGCAGGCTGAGGAAGGCAACACCACCGTCCGCGGTCGGACGCAGGTCATACGCGGCCCCGTCGACGGCGGCGAGTGACACCGGCGTCCCGCCGGCAGGAACCCGCACCAGGGCGCTACCCAGGACGCCGACCGGCCCCGCCTGCGTGGGCACCACCGAAGTGACCTGTCCCGCCACCGTGCTGCGCCCCGCAACCGAACCCTTGGCCAGATCGACAGTCAGGATCGTCGTCGTCCGCTGGTCGACGTCACCGTTGAAGGTGAACACCGCGTCGTCGCCGGTACCGCAACCCGGCGAGTGGTACTTCAGCCCGACACCGCTGGCCACCGGCCGCACCGTGCCGCTGAGCAGATCCACCGCATACCCGGTGGCGCCGTGGTCCCGGGCCGGGGCGTTGTTGGCTGCCGAAGCGGGCAGAACGGCGACCGCCGCGTATCGGCCGTCACCGGAGACACACTGGTAACCGATCCACGACGAGTCGTCGCGACCACCGGGTCGCAACACGGCGAGGTCCCGCCACGCCCAGCCAGCCGATTCGGTGGCGACCGCAAGGTGGTAACCGGCACCGTCGCCCCAGCCGTTCACCGTGACATCACCCGACGCGTCCGGGACCGGCTGGGATGCCGTCGCCGGGGTGATCGCGATGGCCTCGACCCGCGTGGGATGCCGGCCGCCGACCGTCCCGGACGCCGGCACCATCGGGCTTGCCAGTAGCACCACAGCCAACCCGGCGATCCCGACCGCCTGCGGCGTCGATCCCCGCTCTCGGGTGTACCCGAAGCGGAACCTGCGCCGCCACATCCCGAACACACGCCCCACCGACACGCTGACTCACCCTCCGCGACCACGCGCAAAACCGATCAGGCCGGCCACACCCCACGACCAGCGCACCCAGGCAGGCCGCTGGCACTCTTGATCGGATGCCGATTCATCCGGTATTGGGATAGAAGGCAGAGACTGTCAGCAAGAAGGTGCGTACGCAGCAGCTCGGGCGAGGAATTGTTCGTCCGCAGATGTTGCAACCAGACGGTCACCCTAAGTTGATCATTACTAAAGGTGATCAGTGGGGCGGCCGCCAGGAGCCTCACCACTAAAACACCAGGTCGCGACAGCCTCTCGTCCGTAACCGGCCTGACACCATGAGCGGACAGGCATGCCAGCAGGACGGTATGCGCGTCGATGAGACCGACAACTCAATCTCTATTAAGAGACAACAAATAACTTCAGTTTTTGATCAGAAATTTACCAAAGACTACTTGCTACAAGCAGATCAAATCAATATCGGTCAAATCATCGAACCCCAAGCGGAAAGTCACCCACTCGATCGCCGCAGGTGGAGTGAAGATCCAATTTTTATACCGCTCAGACCACCCGGTCTTGACAACAATGATTCGGGGAAGCAGCATCGGTGGCGGCAGCTGGAATGACAAGGCAGACGACTTCCAGCTCTAGTCGTTGAATCGTTGAATGATGCAGGGACACCGGAAAACGGTGCCCCTGCATCATTGTCCAGCTGTGCCGACTTCAGAATCCCCGACAGAACCTACAGGGTATCGGTCACGCTTCTGGCGCTGCCCGCAGCCAACCACAACTGATAGCTGATGACCGCCGGGATGGAAACGCCGAGCTTTCCAGCCTTCGAGGTAAGAACCTGCTCGTGGCCGAGCAGCGTGCCGGTCGTCCGGTCCGCGACAAGCAGATAGCGTGTTGGTAGACCGCCGAAGTCCGAATCAAAGCTCACCGCAACGGCCGAGCGTCCCTCGCGATCAATAACGGAGATTGAAGGACTCAGACGCGCCTGTGATACGGCGAGAGCCCGGGCCCGGGTCCGCAATGACGGACCCGGGCTGAAGCTTCCCGCCGGTTACTTCACGCAGGGCACGTTGAACAGGCCGTCGGCCGCCGCGATGACGATGTTGGTGCACGAGACGATGTTCGCGGTGTTGCTCGGCTTGTCGATGCTGACGCCGAAGCCGGGACCGTCGACGTCGAGCCTGTTCCCGGTGATGATGTTCCCCGTGCCCCAGCCGTCGATGATGACGTGGGTCTGGATGCCGTCCTTCGGGCTGTCCACCCCGGTGTTGCCCTCGATGAGCCAGTTGTTGCCCTTCACATCGACCCACGAGTCCGCGGAGTTGGCGCCGGAGATGGCCGAACCGTTGAAGGTGTTGTTGCCCAGGACACCACCGGTCGTGGCCTCCTTGATGTCAACCGCCTCTGCGGTCACCCCGCTGATCGTGTTTCCAATGATCTTGTTACGGTCGGAGTTGTCCGGCTTCCCGCCGCTGAACTTCTCCCAGTTCGACTTGGCCGTGCCGATGTAGATGCCCTCTCCGAAGCCCGGTTCCTTGCGCCCGGTACCACTGACGACGCATCCCACGACGAAATTGTCGGTGGAGAAGTTCCGCAGATGGATGGCCTCGTCACCGACGTTGCGCACCAGTAGCCCGGAGATGACCGCTCCGTTGGTCTGATCGGTCATCACGCCCTTCTGGCCGCTCTGGATCGTGAAGCCCTCCAGCCGCCAGTAGTCGGCGTTGTCGAGGTGGAAGGAATAGCCGCTGTCGATCGAACCACCGTCGATCACCGCGTTGCGCGAGCCACGCACCGTGATCGGAGCCTTCGCCGTCGCCGGCCTGTCGGCGACGAAGTGTCCGCTGTACTGGCCGTCCGCGAGCGCGATGAGGTCCCCAGGCTGGGCTGCCGCGAGCGCGGCGGTCAGCTGCTGGGCCGTTGACACTCTGACCGTCCGCAATGGCGCCGGCGCCGAGGGTATAACCGGCATGCCGGCGCCGCCGGCCGGGAGAGCCGGCAGGGTCTGCGTGACTGCCGGGGCCGGGGCGCCGCGCGTGGCGGTCGGCGACGGGACAGCCGTCACGGCCGGCGGCGTGGTTGCGGCGCCCGCGGGAGTCTGAGGCAGCTGACTTCCCGTCGGGGACGCCGTACCGTGGGCGGGTTGCGTCAGGCCCGAATCAGCTGGCTTACAGGCGACAAGCCCACCGGTGAGGAGAGCGGCGGAGAGCACCACGCTCGCACTCCACCGCGCGCCATACTTGATCATCACTGGCTCTTCAAGCCCTTCGTAGGTCCCAATCTTGGTGTCCCCCCCAAGTAGGACGAACGGAGCATAGCGGTACCTCGGCCTGCACACTCACGGGGCCTGCACGAGACGGCGAACATCGACCACCATCCGTGACGATGGCAGTGTACGCAATACCCGGGAATGCCTGGTTATCAGCTGATGAACTCACGAAATACATGTTTCATCCGCTATGGCTCGACCGTGATCGGTACCACACCGGCGGATGATGCACATCCCGCACATCCGTGCGCCCTCCCTAATATCGCGATCGCGGATTTTCAGCCAGAGCGCGAGCGGCTCTTTTCGTGGTCGTCGAAATATGATATTCAGGATCGTTCTGACAGCGCCCATTCCCCCCGGCTGACAAGCCCGCCCTCGGCTCCGGCAGGACGGCTCGTGGCCTGGCAGAAAGCGGTGTAGCCGCAGCCCTTCTCGCAGCCCCGCAGTGCCCAGTAACCTGGAGCGCATGGCGGTCGTGGTGGCGAAGTTCGGCGGTTCCTCCGTCTCGGATGCCGACCGGATCAAACGGGTCGCCGCGCGGATCGTGGCTCAACGCCGTTGCGGCGACGACGTGGTAGTCGTGGTGAGCGCGATGGGTGACACCACCGACGACCTGCTCGCACTCGCGGAACAGGTCACGCCTGTTCCGCCGGCCCGCGAGCTTGACATGCTGCTCACCGCCGGTGAACGCATCTCAATGGCGCTGCTGGCCATGGCGATCTCGAACCTGGGCGCCGAGGCACGCTCGTTCACGGGCTCCCAGGCCGGCGTGATCACGACTTCGGCGCACGGCAAGGCCCGCATCATCGATGTCACGCCGGGGCGCATCCGCGACGCTCTGGACTCGGGAGCGATTGCGATCGTCGCCGGTTTCCAGGGCGTCAGCCAGGATACGAAGGACGTGACAACGCTCGGTCGGGGCGGCTCGGATACAACCGCTGTGGCCCTCGCAGCCGCGCTGCAGGCCGACTTCTGCGAGATCTACACCGATGTGGACGGCGTTTTCACCGCCGACCCGCGGATCGTGCCGGACGCCCGCCGCATCGAGCGCATTTCCTACGAGGAAATGATGGAGATGGCGGCCTGCGGAGCCAAGGTGCTGATGCTTCGCTGTGTCGAGTACGCACGCCGCTACACCGTCCCCGTACACGTCCGGTCCTCGTTCTCCTCGAAGCCGGGTACGTGGGTCACCGAGATTCCGGAGGCAGAGCTCGTGGAACAGGCCATCATTCGTGGGGTCGCTCACGACCAGAGCGAGGCGAAGGTGACCGTGGCCGGCTGCCCGGACAAGCCCGGCGTGGCCGCCGCCGTCTTCCGGGCCGTCGCCGACGCGGACGTCAACCTCGACATGATCGTGCAGGTCGGGTCGGTGGCCGGCACCGGGCGGACCGACATCTCCTTCACCCTTCCGAAGACCGACGGCCGCACCGCGCTGACCGCGCTGGAGAAGGTCCGTGGTGAGATCGGCTTCGAACGGACCCTGTATGACGATCACATCGGCAAGGTCTCGCTGATCGGTGCCGGGATGAAGTCGCACCCGGGGGTGTCGGCCCGCTTCTTCGGCGCACTCGCGGACGCCGGGGTCAATGTGGAGATCATTTCGACCTCTGAGATTCGGATTTCGGTGGTCATCCGCGACACCGACCTGCAGGTCGCTGTCCGAGCCGTCCACAGTGCGTTCGAACTCGCCGATCCTGACAGTCAGGCAATCGTGTACGCGGGGACCGGTCGATGACCGCGCCAGCGGCCGGCAGCCGTCCCACGCTGGCCGTGGTCGGCGCAACCGGTGCGGTCGGCACCGTGATGCTCTCGCTGCTGGGCGAACGCCCGGATATCTGGGGCGAAATCCGACTGATCGCCTCCGCGCGGTCCGCCGGGCGCAGACTGCGACTGCGCGGCGGCGACGTCGAGGTGCTGGCGCTGACCCCCGAGGTCTTCGACGGTGTCGACATCGCCATGTTCGACGTCCCGGACGAGGTCTCCAGACAGTGGGCACCGGTCGCGGCGTCCCGCGGGGCGATCGCGGTTGACAATTCGGGCGCCTTCCGGATGGAGGCGGACGTCCCGCTGGTCGTCCCCGAGGTGAACGCGCAGGCGGCGGCGGACCGGCCGCGCGGGATCATCGCCAACCCGAACTGCACGACGCTGTCGATGATCGTCGCGGTTGGCGCGCTGCACCGCGTGTTCGGGCTGGAATCGCTGGTCGCGACGTCCTACCAGGCGGCGAGCGGAGCAGGCCAGGCTGGTATCGACACCCTCTACGCCCAGCTCGCCACCGTGGTTGGCGCCATGCCGACCCCCGGCAGGTCCACCGACAGCAGGTCCACCGACGCAGCTGGCGACACCTGGCTGGGACCCGGCCAGAGCGCCGGGGACGTCCGCAAAGCCATCGGGGAGCACGGGCTCGGCCCGTTCCCGGCGCCACTGGCCCTGAACGTCGTGCCGTGGGCCGGTTCCCACCAGGACGGCGGCTGGTCGTCTGAGGAAATGAAGATCCGGAACGAGTCCCGGAAGATCCTGGGGCTTCCCGGGCTCAAGGTGTCCGCAACCTGTGTACGGGTACCCGTCGTGACGACCCACGCGGTGGCGGTGCACGCGTGGTTCGCGCGCCCGGTGGCCGCGGATGACGCACGGGCCGTCCTGCGTGCGGCGCCGGGGGTGGCCGTCCTGGACGACCCGGCGGCGGGAGACTTCCCCACACCGGCAGACGTCGTCGGTACCGATCCGACCTGGGTCGGGCGGATCAGGCAATCGCCCGACGACCCGTGTGAGCTCGCCATGTTCGTGTGCGGCGACAACCTGCGCAAAGGCGCGGCGTTGAACACCCTCCAGATCGCCGAACTGCTGGTATCCCACGGCCGGTAGTCCGCCGTCAGTATGGCTGGCTGAAGTGATTCAGTGGACGTTTCATCCGACGGATGTGCGCAACAGTAAAATTCGGTGAACAGTCTTCGTTCGGCGAGTTAAAGATCAAAATCGGCGCATCCGACATGCTGGACACACATGTTCAGCCAGGCGAAAGCGCACGATCAACCGGGAGAAAAACGACAGGGGAGCAAAGCGCGACACGCCATGACTGCGCACGAATCGCCCCGCCATCGACAAATGACAAGAGCCCGCCCCTCAGTTGGAGATGGCGGACCCTCGCCCTACGACTGTGGAGTTACGTCTCTCGTGGCTCAGACGACCCGAACGGCGTCAGCCTGTGGACCCTTCTGTCCCTGGGTCACTTGGAACTCGACCCGCTGCCCCTCTTCCAGGCTCTTGTACCCGTCCATGTCAATCGCGCTGTAGTGGACGAAGACATCCGAACCGCCGCCGTCCACGGAGATGAAGCCGAAGCCCTTCTCCGAGTTGAACCACTTAACCGTGCCCTGAGCCACGTGCCGTTCTCCCTGCTGGTGCAGTCAGGACCCACACCGCGCGGGCCCCGGACCGTCTGAAGTGGGATTTTGGCGCTCCCACGACAGTGTTCGCCATCGGCGTCCCTTGTGGACGCCAACCGCCGAACTTGGCCATGGAAGACGCTACACGGCTACAGGCCATCACGGGAGGTCTCCGGGGAAGGAAGTCCACTACATACCTCACGTGCCAGATGGCGGCGTAACGCCCGCGGTAACCCACGGCAACCGCAGGCGGCAGACCTCCACGGCTACCGTCGACCGCTTCGGGCGGGCTGGACGCCGTCACGGTAGGCGTGCCGGCAGCACTGTTGATAGCGAGCCCTTCAGGCACGCCCGGCGGCGCGCCGCTCGCTGAGGGCGTCCCCGAGGGCAGCTTGCCTACTGCCTGGAAGGCGACCCATACCACCAGTTTGATTACTCAACGTGATGTACGCGAGGCACGTTTCACCCCCACGGACCCGCGCGACCACATAGTGACCTGGGTCGTCCGGTACCCGGCGGACGATGTGTCCGGACCCGCTCGCGGCGCGGCAGCATTAATGATCGACGCCCTGCCGTTAGGCAATGTCAACAGGACAAGCATGACATCGCTGGCATTCCCGGCCGCCGGGACTTCCGGGCCGGTGGATGCTTTCATGCTGGAGAAGCCGGCACGGTCCCGGTCGCTCTTAGCCGGGAGTGTTCGTTACCATCCGGTTCCGGAATCTCGCATGGGGGTGCGCACTGACCATGACCCTTCCTACAGCGCTCTTGGGCGCAACCGGTTTGAACATCACCCGGGTCGGCTTCGGCGCCTGGGCGATCGGCGGTGCGGAGCACGCATTCGGATGGGGCGCCCAGGACGACGATGAATCGGTGGCCGCCATCAGGCATGCCGTAGAACACGGCGTGAACTGGATCGACACAGCGGCGGTGTACGGGCGCGGGCACTCCGAGCAGATCGTGGCACGAGCGCTCACGGATTTCAGCGACGGCGACCGGCCGTACGTGTTCACCAAGTGCGGCATGGTCTGGGACCCGGACACAGCGCCCCTGCCCACGAGGGTGGGAGCGCCCGAGTCAATCCGCCGCGAAGTTGACGGGTCCCTGCGACGATTGACGGTCGATCGAATCGATCTTTACCAGCTGCACTGGCCACCGAATGACGGCACACCGATCGAGGATTCCGTCGCGACCCTGCACGAACTGCGCGCGGAAGGAAAGATCCGGTTGGTAGGCGTGTCGAACGTCAACGTTGAACTGCTCGAACGTGCCGCGTATGCAGGTGGGGTCGATGTGCTCCAGCCGCCGTTCTCGGCGATCAGGCGGACCGTGGCTACAGACGTCCTGCCCTACTGCGCGAAGCACAACATCGGGGTCATTGTCTACAGCCCGATGCAGTCGGGACTACTCACCGGGGCATGGACCGCGCAGCGTTCGGCGGACCTTCCGGCCGACGACTGGCGGCGCGGGTCGGCGGACTTCACCGGCGAAGCGCTGCACAGCAATCTCGCTCTCGCCGACATCCTGCGGACTGTGGCGAAGCGACACGACACGACAGTCGCAGCGGTCGCCGTCGCCTGGACCCTGACGTTCGACGGCGTGAGCGCGGCGATCGTCGGCGCACGCAGGCCGGCCCAGGTGGACGGATGGATTGCTGGCGCCGGCCTTGCGCTGACCGCGGACGACCTCGATGACATCGAGCTGGGCATTGATCGCCTCGGGGTCGGCGCCGGGCCGTCCCGGCCGACGGGCTGACGGGCTGACGGGCTGACGGGCTGACGGGCTGACGGGCTGACGGGCTGACGGGCTGACGGTCAGGATCAGGGCTCCCGCAGCACATAGCCGAAACCGCGCTGGGTGTGGATCAGCGGCGGCCCGTGCGGCGCGAGTTTGCGCCGCAGATAGCTCACGTACTGGTCGACGATGGTGTGGCCGCCGTCGAAGTCGTAGTTCCAGACCGCGTCAAGGATCTGGGCACGTGAGAGCACCCGGCGCGGGTTCGCCAGCAGATATCGCAGCAGCTTGAACTCGGTGGGCGACAGCTCGAGCGGATGACCGTCACGGGTCACCTCGTGGGTGTCCTCGTTCAGGACGAGATCGGCGAAGGCGAGTACCTGCGCGGTCAGTGGTAACTGGTCACGTCGCGCCCGCCGGAGCACTGCGCGCACCCGGGCCACCAGTTCGTCGATGGAAAAGGGCTTGGTCACGTAGTCGTCGCCGCCATAGGTCAGACCGGCGACCTTGTCGGCCTGACGATCACGGGCGGTCAGAAAGATCACCGGAGTTTCGATGCCCGCGTCACGCAGCCGGCGGCAGACCTCGAAGCCGTCGGTGTCGGGCAGCAACACGTCAAGCACCACGAGATCCGGTGCGGTCTCGGTGACAGCGGTAATCGCATCCCGGCCGGAAGCGGCGGTGACCACGTCGAAGCCGTGGAAACGCAAGGACATACGCACAAGATCGACGATGTTCGCCTCATCATCCACAACCAGGACCCGCATCGGCTGCGGATCACGGTTCCCGTTGTCGCTCATGTGCCCCCCATCCCGCCTGCGTGTCGCGCAGGCCATAATCACACCGACCGGACATGTGAGTTCCATTCGAGCCGAACCGTCTGTTCGCACATCCAACTCTCACAAACACCGGGCAGGCTCCGGAGATGCAAGGCCCCCCAGCCGTCCCCGCCCGAAGAGGTGTCGAACAACGATGAACCGTCATCACGCCAGTCGCTCTCGGATGGCCGCCGTGATCCTCGCCGGCGTCGCGGTTCTTCCGCTGGCAGCGTGCCAGGCCGGTGCCCATACCGTCCGCACGACCGCGGCCGCGGCAACCACGCAGGCGTCCACCTCCTCGTCATCGCAGGTGACGACCACAGCCACGTCCGCGACCGCACCCGTGACCGCCCCGCCGGCCACTGTGCCCGCCGGGCACGGAACCGGCGGCCCGGGATCCCTGACAGTATCGATCACATCACCAGTCGCGGTTGCCGGCCATGTGGACACAACCGTCACCTGCGAGGCCGGCCGACGCTATGCCGAAACCGCCAATGGCGTCATTCGCGGATACACCGTCGCCGAGACCGTGCGGGTCGCCGCCTACCACGGCCCCGGGTCCTACCCGGCCCTGGTCACCGTTTCGGTCAGCTCATCCGCCGAAGGCACGTACGCGGTGGACGCCATCGCAACCACCGCCGCGATCACGTCCACGGGCGGTTCGCTGTCATTCAGCGGACAGACCTCAGCGGGCCGCACCCTGGCCGGCTCGATCAGCTGGGCCTGCTCCGCTTAGACGAGTAATTCCAAACTCTGGGCGGCTGATGGCCGGGCATAGAGATGGCCGGGCATAGAGAGAGGGCCTCCAAGATCAAGACGTGACCCAAGACCTGGAGACCCTCCTGACCGCACTGTACGTAAAGATCGACAACCGGATCGGAGGGAGGCGCCGGATGGGCAAGCCGCCGCTACTCTCCGACTCCGAACTCATCTACCTGGCCGTCGCCCAAGCCCCTGCTCGGCCACCGCTCGCAGGCCCGCTGGCTGCACTACGCCCGTAAGCACCTGGCCGGGATGTTCCCCTACCTGCCCGGACAGTCTGGCTACAACAAACGGCTGAGGACGGCATTAGCACTGGTCAAGGACATGATCCGGATAGTGGCGGCGGACAGCGACTTCTGGTTCGACAACCACTGGATCACGGATGCGACGCCCGTGCCGTGCGGGATGTCCCGGCCGACCGTGCAGCGCTCGGAACTGGCGGGCTGGGCCGGCTACGGCTACTGCGCGGCTTTCAATATCAACATCGATCGCCCTGTCCGCTTCGCGGCGGAGCTGTTCGCGACTCACAGCCACGACTAGTTTTATATCATCCTGTCAAGACAGGCTTGTATAAAACTCTGACGGCGGGTGGCGCCACCCGCCGCGCCCGGCCCGGTCACCGGCCCTTCCGGGGGGGCCGATCCGCGGCGCAGGACGGACCACGTCGCCCACGCGACGGCTGCGGTCAGCAGCAGGAGCGCGGCGAGGTCAAGCGCCCAGGTGCCGGCGTCGGCCGTCCACAGCGGGTCGATCTTGGGGGCGGCCGGGGTCTGGCGGTAGCCGGTGGTCGCCGCGACCATCGCGAATCCCCACCGAGCAGGCATGAGGTACGCGAGCTGTTCCAGTGGCGGATGGCCGTCCAGTGGGATGAGCAGCCCGCACAGCAGCAGCTGCAGCAGCAGGACGAGCACGAGGATCGGCATGCCGCGGTCGGGGTTCCCGATCAGTGCTGAGACCAGTAGCCCTTGGGCCATCGCGGCCAGCGCGACCGCGACCATGGCGACGGCGACCTCGGCTACCCCGTCGCCCAGTACGAGCGGCCGGTCCGGCGCGCGCTGGCCGTACAGTCCGGCGAAGGCCAGGATCACGGCCTGAACGCTGCTGATCAGACCCAGCACGGCGAGCTTCGACCAGAGGTAGGCGCCGCGCGAGAGCCCGATCGCCTGCTCGCGGCGGAAGACGGAGCGTTCCTTGACCAGTTCGCGGAACGCTCCGGCGAATCCCGTGAACGCGCACCCGAGGATGAGCACGAGCATGAGCGGCGAGATGTCGCTGTCGGGGCTGGTCTGCCGGCTTGTCCACGACAGTCCGTGCCCGCCCGGAAGCAGCCGTGCGAACAGGCTCAGTACCAGCGGCAGCGCCAGCAGGAACAGCGCGTAGGCCCGATCGGCCGCGATCACCGCGAGGTAGCGGCGGGCGAGCACGGCGAATTGGCGCAGCGCCGGCTGCTGGCGCGGCGGCGCGTCCGGCGCTGCCCGTGCCGCAGGCGCCGCGGGCTGCGCCGCGCCGCTCGGCATCCCGTACTTCGCATACTCGGGCGAGGCCCGGAACCGAGCCGTCCAGTCGACGTCCCGCGATTGGTCGAGCAGCAGGAACATGTCCGCGAAGTCACGCTGGCCGAAGTATCCGAGCGCCTCACCGGGCGGGCCGAAGTAGGCGAGCCGACCGCCCGACGCGAGCACGAGCAGCCGGTCGCAAAGGTCGAGCTGCGCGGGTGAGTGCGTGACGACGACCACCGTTCGGCCGTCGTCGGCCAGCTTGCGCAGGGTCTGCATCACCGACTTGTCCATGCCCGGGTCCAGTCCGGACGTCGGCTCGTCGAGGAAGAGCAAGGACGGGCGGGTGAGCAGCTCCAGCGCCACACTCGTGCGCTTGCGCTGTCCACCGGAGAGCGTGCTGATCCGCTGCTCCGTCTGGTCGGCCAGTCCCAGCTCGCCGATCACCTCTTCGACCCGTGCGTTGCGTTCGGTCGCCGGGGTGTCGGCGGGGAACCGCAACTCGGCCGCGTACCGCAGAGCCCGGCGGACGGTCAGCTGCGGGTGCAGGATGTCGTCTTGGGGGACGAGCCCGATGCGCTGGCGCAGCTCGTCGTAGGACGCGTAGAGGTCGCGGCCGGCGTAGCGGACCTCACCGGAATCGGCGGGGCGCTGCCCGGTCAGCGCGCCGAGCAGGGTGGACTTCCCGGCGCCGCTCGGCCCTACGACGGCCAGCAGGCTGCGCTGCGGCAGGGCGAATCCGACCCCGTCGAGGAGCCGCCGGCCGGAGCGGGTGACGATCAGGTCGTCGGCCTCGAACGAGATGTCCCCGGCGTCGGTGTACTCGACGAGGGTGCCGCCCTGCAGGTGCAGCAGGGCGTGCCCGATGCCGACGATGTCCCCGGCCCCGATCGTGGCCGCCTGGCTGATCCGGTGGCCGTTGACGAATGTGCCGTTCCAGCTGCCGAGGTCGACGATCCGATGCTCGGTCCCGACCTGGCGCAGCTCGGCGTGCCGGCGCGAGACGAGCGGGTCGGTGAGCACCACGTCGCACTCGGACGCGCGGCCGATGACGACTGGTGCCGCCCCGACCGGGTGCAGCGCCGTGGCCTTCCGCCCCCACCACGTCCCGCCCTGGCTCGGCCCGGCGGGGGTGCCCGGCGCCCGTGCCGTCGGCGGTAGCCCGGAGGGTGGGGTGCCTGTCGCCTGGGCCGCGGGCGACGGCGCGGCGGGAGCCGGCCGCATCACATGGTGCCTGGTTACGAAGAGCGCGGTGGGTGCGGGCGGCATCGACGGCGAGGCTGGGGGCGTCGACGGTGGGGCCTGCGGCGTCGACGGTGGGGCGCTTCTGGCCTGCCACCAGCCCGATGCGGGTGCGGTCGGCGCTGCGGGCGGCATCGACGGCGAGGCTGGGGGCGTCGACGGTGGGGCCTGCGGCGTCGACGGTGGGGCGCTTCTGGCCTGCCACCAGCCCGATGCGGGTGCGGTCGGCGCTGCGGGCGGCGCTGGCGCTGGAGCTGGAGCTGGAGGAGGCGGGGCCGGGGCCGCGGGGGCGGCGTTCGTGCGCGTCCACCACCTGCCGCCCGTGGCCGGGGCTGCGGGCGGCCACCCCGACGCCGCCGGGATCGATGCCGCCGGGATCGATGCCGCCGGGATCGATGCCGCCGGGCTCGCAGACCCGAGGGCGGCGCGGGCAGCGGCCGCGAACACGGATGCGGCGGGATGCCGGTCGGCCGGGGCCTTCGCCATGCCCTGCGCGATGACGGCGTCGAACGCTGCCGGCGCCCCGGGCCGCACGGCAGACAGGACGGGCGGCGGGTCCTCCAGATGCGCCCTGATCACCCCGAGCCGCTCGGCTGTGACGAACGGCCTGCGTGCGGTCAGGCTCTCGAAGAGAAGGCAGGCCAGCGAGTAGACGTCCGCCCGGTGGTCGACCCGCTCGGACAGGAACCGCTCGGGCGCCATGTACTCGATCGAGCCGATCGCCGCCCCGATCGCGGTCATTCCGGCGCTGTCGACCGAGCGGGCGATCCCGAAGTCGACGAGGTAGACGAAGTCGGTCGGACGGCCGCGACCGGCGCACAGCACGTTGGACGGCTTGACGTCGCGGTGCACCAGCCCGTCGGCGTGCGCGGCGTCCAGCGCGGAGGCGATCTGCTCTACGACGTAGACGGCTGTCTGCGGGTCGAGCGGCCCACCGCGCAGGACGGTGCCCAGGTGGGCACCCTCCACCAGACGCATGTCGATGAAGAGCTGGCCGTCGATCTCGCCGTGGCGGTGGATCGGGATCACATGCGGCTCGCGTAGCTGCGCCACCGCCTCGGACTCCCGGCGGAACCGCTCGGTGTACTGCGGGTCCCCGGCCAGGCTCGGGAGCAGGAGCTTGAGCGCCACCATCCGCTGCTGCCCGGTGTCGTACGCCCGGTAGACCTCGCCCATCCCGCCGCGGCCCAGCAGCTCCTCGATGCGGTACGGGCCGAACATTCGCTGTGTCATCGCGCCTTCCCCGGTGGTTGTCGCCGCCGCCGTCGTCGTCGCCGGACCATGAGGGCGAGAATGGAAACAAGAATGATCAGGTCTGGCACGATGGCGTGCAGCACGGCGAGATTGATGAGCGCACCGGCGATCAGGACACTGCCGAACACCCAGGCCAGCGCCGCGACCACTGCGCGCAGCACCCGCCCGGCGTCGGCTGCCCGCGCTGGGGCCGGCTGCGTTGGGGCCGGCTGCGTCGGGGGCGGCTGCGTCGGTCCGGGCTGCGGCCCGGTTGGCTGCTGCCACCACACGGGCTGCCCCGTCGGCCGGGGACCGGGCTGGGGGCGGGGCCGCGGCCACGCGGTGGTGGGCTGGGGCTGCGCGTCGGCCGGCGGGTGGGCGGCGGTGCGGGTCCACCATGGGACCGGTCCCGCGATCAGCCCTTCCAGGTCGCCGGTGGCCGTCCAGCCCGGGGCGCAGCAGACCCGCAGCCGGGCTGCGAGCCCGTCGATCTGTGGGTCGTGCAGCCGCTCGACCCACGACCATGCCTGGGTCCGGTGCGGGGGCAAGTAGTCCTTGTGCTGGAAGAGCAGGTTCTCGCCGTCGTTGAGCTGCTCCCACTGATTCGGCTCGCGGGCGAGCGCCAGCAGCGAGAGATAGACGACGAGACCGGGGAACGTGTCCATCCATGGGCCCCAGAGCCGGTTCTCGGGCTGGTAGTTGCGGTGCCCGCCCTCCGACGGCGGCGAGGAGCCGGTGAACGGGGCGATCCACGAGCTGTCGAAGTCGACCAGGCGCAGCCGGCCTGCCGTGTCGACAAGCACGTTGCCGTGCTGCAGGTCGCCGTGAGCGAACCGGGCGGCCTGCGTCCGGCGCAGCAGGTCGCGCCACGAGCCGGCGAGCGTCTCCAGCGCCGCGCGGTCGTCGTTCTCGACGAGATCCTCGACATGCCGGTCGAGCGTGCGCCCGTCCACCCACTCCATCTGGACCATCGGCCAGCGCCGCCCGTTGACAAGGATCGCGTCGTCCACCCATCGGCAGCTGGCGACGTCGTCGGTGAGGCCGTGCTCGGTGAACCAGGCGTTGAGCGCGGTGTAACGCTGCTGCGTGGAGGCGTCCTCGCGGGTGAAGAAGCGCAGCGCCTGCGCGGTGGCGCCGACCGTCGCCCGGAACACGACCGCCGTGCTGCCCGACGCCGGGACGGGAATGCCCAGCATCGGGTGCACGTCGAACCGGGCCTCGGCCAGCTCGGGACGGTCGAACACGAGGTCGGGCCGCTGGACGGCCTTGATGTAGTCCTCGGCGGACAGGTGATCGGTCATAACGGGACCACCAGCGCGCCGGGCTCGGTCGTGGCGAGCTGGACCCGCAGCAGGGTGACGTCGTCGTTGCGCATGCGCCCGGCCGCGCGCTGGTCGGCGACGATCGCCGCGAACGCCGCGTCGTGGTCCAGGCCGGCGAGGGCCGCCCACAGCGACGCCTCGTCGCGACCGGTCTCCAACAGCAGCCACTGGGCCAGCGCGTCGGTGGCGATGAAGAGCACGTCGCCCGCGCGAACCTCGCCACTGGCCAGCTCCAGCGCACGCAGCATCGGGCCGAGCGCCTCCGGGCGGGTGCCTATCCCGTCAGGGGAGAGACCGAAGTCGTCCACGTCGATCGGCGGGAAGTGCGTGAGCAGCCGGCCGGCCCGGACGTGGAACAGCACGGTGTCCCCGAGCGCGGCTGCCTCCCAGCGGGCCCGGGGCCCGTCGAGGCCGGTGAGGCGGCATCCCAGGAACGTCGCGAACGACCCCTGCGTGTGGAACTTGTGTTCCTCGATGACCGTCGCGAACCGCGCGGGCGCCTCGGCCACCCACAGCCGCTGGACCTGCTCGAACCAGGCGCACAGCCCGTCGGGGGTGAGGTCGGGCCCGGTGTCGGCGACGAACGAGCCGACCAGCTGCGCCACCCAGCGGATTGCGTCGTAGGCCTCGGTGGCGCCGTCCACAACCACGTAGCGGGGCGCGACACCGGCGGCCGGGTCGCCGTCGTGGCAGGCAGCGGCGTCCTCCCATTCCGGTGCCGCGCTACCCAGCTTCTCCAGCCAGAAACAGGCGGAGCGGGCGAGGATCATCAGGAGGTCCTCACCGGTCCCGGACGTCGGCGACCCGGGTGCCGATCTCCAGGAACCACACGAGCGTCGCCAGGCCGGCGTTGAACACGAACCCGCGGGCGCCGTCCGCGATCTCCACCCGCGCGCCGCGGGCGTTCGCGACCATCGACGCCGGCAGCGCGCTGGAGATCGCGAACAGCTCGGGGCCCGGTTCGGGCAGCCCTGTCGCCGTGACCGGAAACAGCGCCTCGGGCGCGACTGTCGGCGACAGGAAGATGTTGAACAGCAGCGCCTGGCCGTAACGGGTCTCGATCGAGGTGAGTCGGGCGGCCCACTCGGCGAGGCCGGCGCCGTCGTACGGGCTGTCGGTGACCATTCCGTCGGTGATGTTGATGACGATCGGCGGGAACGAGTCTGGATGGCTGGCCGCCCACTCGTACACGTGCTCGCCCGCCGTCGCGATGGCCTGGCACATGGGGGTGCGGTAGCCGAACACCGGCTCGATCCAGACCGGGAGCCGGGAGCCGGCGACGGCGTCGACCGACTGGTCGGCCTCGACTCGCAGCGGGTTGTCGAACACATCCGGGATCGGCACGATCGGCCGCCCGGCCAGCGCCGGCTCGACGCCCTCGCCGCCCGCCACCGGGCAGGCGCCGTAGCCGAAGACGCTGACGTCGAAGTAGTGCCTGGCCCGGCCGCCGACCTCCTTCGCCGACTTCACGCACAGATCGAGCAGGATCTTGTTCACGGCGCGGGCGGCGCCATCGGCGAGGGTACCCCCGCTGGACTGCCACGGCTGCTTCATCGAGTCGGACCGGTCCAGCAGGAACATGATGCAGCCGGGGTTGGTACGGGAGAAGGTCTGCTCGTACATTCGTCCATCCGTCCTGGTCAGCGGGTATTTCGGCGGCGACTCGCGACGACGACGACCGGCCACGCGGCTCCGGGCTGCCAGGTCCACTCGTGGCCATCGACGCGGCAGTGGAACGCGTATCCCGCACCGGCGTGCCGGACGTCGAGGCGGAACGCGCCGCATCGCGGGCACTGCACGACGCGGGCGGAGTCGCGCAGCTCCCCGAGATCGCGCGGAGCCGGGCGGGCCGGCGCGGTCGCCGCGGGTGCCGCGGCCGGCGGGGCGTCCCTGTTCCACCACTGCCCCGCGGGCGGGGCGCTGCCTGCCGGCTGCCCGACCGGCAGCACAAGCTTCGTGGCCTCCGGCTGCGAGGTCTGCGGCTGCGAGGTCTGCGGCTGCGCGCCGCCGGCGCCCGGCCCGGACGACGGGCGCCTCAGTTCCGGCGATTGGGCGCGGTCCGTGACCGGTTGCCCCAGCAGAGCCGCGAGCAGCGTGCCTGCGGCGGCGGACCCGAGAACCACGGCGAGCGTCATCTCGAACGGGCGGTCCTGGAACCGCAGGGCCCAGCCGAATCCGGCCGCGACGAGCGCCGACGTCGCGAGCAGCGGGAGCTGGAGCCGTCCCGCCGCGGGCCGTCCCGTCACGACTTCTCCAGGCGGAACCGCACGTCGGCGGCCGGGTTGGTGACCGGCTGGCACTGCTGGCCGGTCGTTTTCGAGTCGGCGAACCGCCAGCCGGTCGGCAGGTCCAGGCAGACCGTCGCGTTCAGCGGCAGCTTGGACGGCGTGAACCGCCCGGTCTTGTCGAGTACGTAGCTCTGTAACACGCGCTCTGCGTCGCGGATCGTGACCGTGCTGATGCTCGGGACCTGGACGCCCTTGTCCGTCGTCTCCGCGACCACCTGGACCGGCTCGACGGTCAGTTTGGTCTCCCTGCCGTCGGATATCTGCTCCCGGCTCTCCCGGCTGCACGCCGACGCCGGCTTCGGCCCGACCAGCCGCACCGGGGCCGCCGACGAGACCACGCACACGTCCTGGTCGCGGACCTGGACGGTCAGGTCGGCCAGGAGCCGGGCATCCGCCGCCAACACAGTGACGGTGACCCCCTCCCGCGGCAGGATGAGGCTTGACAGCGCGACGGCACCGAACGCGATCACCGCCGCGTACCCGGGTGCCAGCGCCGGGTGCCGCCACGGCGACGCGCGACGCTCTGTCACACGCATGTGAACGGCGAGTTGACGCTGCCCGAACCGGTCCGGTTCGGGGCGGAGACGACCACCGTGAAACCCCCGCCGCCGGAGTAGCTCCCGCCGATACGGACGACCTCGCTCTCGTCCTCGTGGAGGAACCCGGACGACGGGGTGACCGAGACACCCGACGCGGACGTGGCCTTCCAGCGGATCGCCCCGTGGTAGGCGGAGATCTTCAGCTTGCTGTCGATACTCGCGCAGTCGACGCGGTTAGTGCTGTTCGTGCCCCGCTGCGTGACATTCGGGGTTCCCGTCGAGTCCGCCGTCGCGCTCGTCGTGACGTTCGGGGTTCCCGTCACCTTCGATGTCGCGCTCGTCGTGACATCCGGGCGCCCACTCGTGCCCGACCCGCCCGTGCCGCCGCCGAGACCGGGCGAGCTGGAGCAGGCGGTGATCTGGCCGCCGACGACCGCGAGTACGACGATCGTGGCAAGCACGCGTGCGAGCACCTTCAGCGCAGCCTTCATGGGAAGGAGTCTCGGGCGGACCGCGACCGGGCACATCGGTGCCGACACCGGCTTCCGGGACCGGTTTTCCCAGTGCTGGCACCGAGGTCGGGGCCGGAGACCGGGTGCTACCGTCCGTGCGATGGACCGGGTGGCGGTGGGCCGCGTCTTCATCGTCGACGACAACGCGCCGTTCCGCGCCGTCGCCCGCGCGCTCCTGGAAGGCGGCGGCTACCAGGTGGTGGGCGACGCCGCGACCGGGGCTGAGGCGCTGGCCGGCGTGCCCGAAGCGGACCCCGATGTCGTGCTGCTGGACGTCACCTTGCCCGACATGGACGGGTTCAGCGTCTGCCGGGCGCTGCACCGCGCGGCCCCCGGCGTCACGGTGGTGTTCTGTTCGGTGCGCGACGCCGAGCACTACGGCGACGCGGTCGAGCGGTCGTCCGCGGCCGGGTTCCTCCCCAAGTCGACGCTGTCGGCGGCCGCGCTGGCGCTGATCGTGGCGCGTCAGGCCGACCGCAGGTAGGCGAGTACCGCGAGGACGCGACGGTTGTGCTCGGCCTCGTCGGGCAGCGCAAGCCGCTGAAAGACGTTGCGGACGTGCGTCTCGACGGTGCGCGTCGTGAGGTGCAGCTCGTCGGCGATCGCGTTGTTGGACCGGCCCTGCGCCATCAGCGCGAGGACCTGCCGTTCCCGCGGGCTGAGCTCGGCCAGCTCGTCGCGCCAGCCCCTGCCGCCGACGAGCAGCGGGACGACCTCGGGGTCGAACGCGCAGCCGTCGGCGGCCACCCGGCGGACGGCGTCCAGGAAGTCGGGCCCGGTGACCCGGTCCTTGAGGAGGTAGCCGACGCCGCGCGCGGTGTGCCCGACCAGCTCGTCGAGGTGCGCGACCTCCAGATACTGCGACAGCACCAGCACGCCCGTCCCAGGGTGGCGCTGCCGCAGCAGCACGGCCGCGCGCAGCCCTTCCAGGCGGTGGGTGGGCGGCATCCGGATGTCGACGACCGCGATGTCCGGGCGGTGCCGCTCGACGGCGTCAAGCAGCTCGTCTGCGTTCCCGGCCTGCGCGACGATCGCGTACCCGTCGCGTTCCAGCAACTCGGCAAGTGCCGCCCGGAAAAGCGACGCGTCGTCGGCGAGCACGACGCGCGTCACCCCCGCGGCCGGGGCGGGTGGAGTGGTTGCGGTGGTCACGGCCCCTCCAGGGGTAACTCGGCGTGGACGGACGTCCCGGCGCCGGGGAAACTGCGCACGACCAGCTTGCCGTCGAGCGCGGCGACCCGGTCACGCAGCCCGAGCAGGCCGGTCCCGGTGCTCATGTCGGCGCCGCCGACGCCGTCGTCTGCGACGGTGACGAGCAGCCGGTTCCCGCAGGCCCGGACATGGACGTGGACCTGGCTGGCACAGGCGTGCTTCGCCGCGTTCGTCACGGCCTCGGCCGCGACGAAGTAGGCCGTCGCGGCCACCCAGT
The DNA here is from genome assembly GCF_963555915.1 of Protofrankia sp. Cas4. NCBI lineage: Bacteria > Bacillati > Actinomycetota > Actinomycetes > Frankiales > Frankiaceae > Protofrankia > Protofrankia sp. Cas4. The sequence continues at coordinate 36,779 of NZ_CAUVXL010000031.1, read as the reverse complement.
CCGCCAGCGGCGGCAACGCGGGGCCGTCGACGACATGCACGGGGTACGCCGAGCGGGTGGCGAGTGCCCGCAGCGCGGGTAGCAGCCCGGCCTCCGTGAGCACCGCGGGGTGGATGCCGCGGGCCAGCTCGCGCAGTTCCGTCATCGCCGCATCCAGTCCGTCGGCGGCCCGTTGCAGGAGCGCGTCGAGCTCGAGGTCGGGCGGTGCTGGGCCGAGCCGGTCCCGCGCCAGCCGCAGGATCAGCGCAGCCGTGACGAGCTGTTGCTGGGCGCCGTCGTGCAGATCGCGTTCGATCCGGCGGCGCTGCCCGTCGGCTGCCGCAACGATGCGGACCCGGGACGCGTGGACCTCGGCAAGCTGTGCCCGCACCTCCGCGGCGAGCCGCTGGTTGTCCAGCTCCAGCGCCGCGGCCGCCGTCACGGCATGCAGAACGTGCCTGTCGGCGCGCAGCGCCGGGTCGTGCAGGAGCACAGCGACCACGCGCAGGCCGCGCCGGACCGAAGTGACCGCGTCGTCCGGACGGGGCGTGACGGGCCGTCCGTCGGCATCCAGGTAGTTGTTGGCGGAGCCGGCGTCGTCCGGGCGGGGGTAGGCGATGCGCAGCGTCGGGTCGCCGAGCGCGCGGGCCAGCAGGCCACGCAGCTCGGTCGGCGGTATCTGCGGCAGCTGGATCAAGAGGTCCGCGACGGCCGTGCGGCCGAGCCGGACGCGCAGCGCGCCGGCCAGGAACGCCACCGGGAGCCCGAGCGTGGCGAGGTGGGCGACATCGTTGACCAGCAACGCACTCGAACCGGGCAGCGCCGCCGGGTGGAGCAGCGACGCGACGCTCCCGACGAGCCCGACGCCGTACACCGGCGCGAGCACCCGGCGGGCCGGCGGGGTGGCGACGAGCCAGCGCCGGACCAGCTGCCCGCCGACGACCACGGTGAACACCACCTGCGCGCCGTCAATCAGCATGTCCTGCGTCCGGGCCAGGTCGGCAACGAGCAGCAGGTTCGGCGTCAACGACCGGTAGAACGGGACGCCCAGCGGCACGAGGACGAGCACGAACACATACACGGCGCCGGTCACCACCCGCTCGGTGCGTGTCCGTAGCCGCCCCTCCGGGAAGGCCAGCAGGAGGTGCACGAGACACGCCGAGGCCACGGACCGGAAGAACATCCCAACGGTGTGCGCCACCGGGTCGATCGAGATCTGCAGGTCCTCGGCGAACCAGGCGATGCCGACCGTCACCATCAGCAGCCCGAACGGGCCCGGCCGGCGCAGGTGCGTGACGGAACCGGTCAACAGATAGAGCCCGCCGACAACGCCAGAGAAGAGGGTGCCGGTCGTGCCCGGATCCCGACCGGCATCGGCCAGCCAGAGCACCACCGCGCCGAAGACCGCGCCCGCCACGGCGAGCGCCGGGACGCCGTACCGGCCCCGGAGTCCCTCCCCATGTCTGGTCATGCGCGCCGCGGGCCCGCGCCGGTCAGCCGCCGCTGCGGGGAGGGCGTCGGCTGTGGGGTCGCCTGGTCTTTCTCCCACCGCCACCGCCCCCGGGACGATTCGCCCGCGTGCATGATCGCATCGAGTCGCGCTCCCCACCCCCTTGACCGTCCCGACCTGGCCGCGGGATCGATCAGGTCGCTGGTCGATTATTCGCGAGGCAATGACCGCCGACAAGGGAGGGGCTCACTCAGAGAAACGCTGAACAGTCGGATTTTGTTGGCCCTGCGGGCGGGGCAGACTCCGACACTTGATCCCAGGCCGAGCGGTTCCCGAAGATGCGGATGGAGGCGCGGGCCCGTCAACGTGATCGACGTGAAGCGGCGATGGGCACAGCGGGCTCGTTCACCAGTGCTGTCGGTCTTGCCGTCCGGGGCGCCGTCCCCGGCGGCAGTACCACGCCACTCGCCGCGGGGGCAGTGCGCGCATCGACGCTCACCAACGTCACACTGACGACCGTGGGAGACGACTCGTCCGGTCTCGTCCTGGTCGTCGAGGACGAGCGCCATATCGCCGACCTCATCCGGCTGTATCTGGCCCGTGACGGGTTCGGTGCGCATGTCTGCGCCGACGGCGCGGACGGACTGGCCGCGGCCAGACTGCTGGCGCCGGTAGCGATCATTCTCGACATCCGCCTGCCCGGGATGAACGGCCTGGACATCATCCGGACGTTGCGGCGCGAGGAGAACTGGATCCCCGTACTCATCGTGACGGCACGCGACGACGAAGCGGACCGGATCCTGGGTCTGGAACTGGGCGCGGACGACTACGTCACCAAGCCCTTCTCCCCGCGCGAACTCGTCACCCGACTGCGAACGGTGCTACGCCGCACGGCCGGCGCACCCGACATCTCCCAGACCCTGCGGGCCGGCACGGTTGTGATGGACCTCGGCCGCCGCCGCGTTCTGGCCGACGGTCGGGATGTCGTCCTCACGGCGACAGAATTCGACCTGCTGTCCGCCCTGCTGCGGCGGCCCGGTCTGGTCCACTCCCGTGAACGGCTGCTGTCACAGGTGTGGGGATATTCGGCGGCGGCGGGCACCCGGACCGTCGATGTCCATGTCGCCCAGGTCCGCGCCAAGCTCGGCGACGCAAGTCCGATCCGGACGGTGCGCGGTGTCGGTTATACCGCCGACGCCTGAGCCCCGCACCAGGCTTCGGCCCCGGCCCCGGCCCCGGCCCCGCAGCGGACTTGCGCTGCGAGCGGCCCTGCTGGCCACCGCCGTAGCCACGCTCACGGTCGTCCTCACGGGAGTGATCTTCCTGAGGTTGATCGGCGGAGCCGCCGACGACCAGGCCCGGCGGGCGTTGGGACGACAGGCTGACCTCGTCGCGCAGTTCTACGATCGCCCGGCGAAGACCGTCGAGTTCAGGCCGGGCGTGGGCCGGATGCTTGTGGCCCAGCAGATCACCGTCATCCGCCTCGACGGCGACGGAGTCGTGACCTCAAGCTGGGGACCGCGTGGCGCCGGGCGGGCCGAGTTGTCGGGCGAGGTCCTGGCCAGACTGAGCGCCGGTGATCCGGTCGGACGGGCCGCCACGGTCACGGGACGCCGGGTGAACATCGCCGCCCGACCATTGACCGACGGGGGCGCGGTAGCCCTGGTGCAACCGGCATCCCAGGGTCGGGAACTCAGCGTACCCGTCTCGCGCCGGCTCGCGATCGCGCTCGTTGTCGCACTGTGCGCCGCGACCGCGATGGGCCTACTGCTCGCCCGCCGGCTCGCGCGTCCCCTGCGGGCCATGGCCGGCGCGGCGCACGAACTGGCGGCTGGCCGCCGCGACGTCCGGGTCGAGGTTTACGGGCCTGCGGAGATAGCCGACGTGGGCGAGGCCCTCAACCACCTCATCGCCGCCCTGGCGATCAGTGAGGAACGGCAGCGTGAATTCCTGCTTTCCGTTTCGCACGAGCTGCGCACACCGTTGACCGCGATCCGCGGCTTTGCCGAGGCCCTGGTGGATGAGGTCACGCCGGCTGACTCGGTGGCGGCGACCGGCCGCGTGCTGCTCGCCGAGGCCCTGCGGCTCGACCGCCTGGTTCGCGACCTTCTCGATCTGGCCCGCCTGGGTGCCGATGACTTCCGCATCGATCTGGACGCCGTCGACCTGAGCGCGGTCGTCAGCGCCGCCGCGCAGGTCTGGGAGCGGCGGTGCGCGGCCGAAGGGGTCGAGCTGCGGATGGAGATCCCGAGCGGGCCGCTCGATGCCGTAACCGACGCGGCCCGGTGCCGGCAGATCATCGACGGTCTGGCCGAGAACGCGCTACGGGTCGTACCAGCCGGCGCACCGATCGTTTTCGCCCTCCGCAAGGAAGGTGCGCACATTGTCATAGAGGTCCGCGACGGCGGGCCCGGCCTCACGCCCGAGGATCTCGCCGTCGCCTTCGACCGGTCCGTGCTCTACGAGCGCTACCGGGGTATCCGCCCGGTTTCCACCGGCCTTGGCCTGGCCCTGGTCGCCAGCCTCGCGGCACGACTCGGCGGCCACGCCGAGGCCGGTGTGGCCGCCGAGGGCGGAGCGGCGTTCGCCATCCGGCTGCCGACGACGAGCATTCGCGCGCCCAGGGCCGACCGGCGACTCAGCTGACGGGCATATCAGCTGACGGGCATAGTCACCCGGAGTGCCGTCTTGCTCTGGCCGTCGACGCGAGCGCCGACCCTGACCTTCGCTCCGACCTTCACCGCTGAAATCTCCGTTTTATCCTTACCCTGGCGGACAACCGTGTTATCCGTAATCGAGTAGGAACCGATGTACCCGTCATCGCTGCGGACGGTCAGCGACGAGCTGGACACAGCCGTCACCGTCCCCTGCTGAACGGCGAACGTCTTGAAGCCGTTCGCCGTGCGCGCCACGAACTCCCCGTGCACGCCCTTTTCGGCGAGCCAGGCGCGGCCCATGCCCTTGGGCAACGCATCCGGGTGGGGGTCGGTGCTGGCCGCCGTGGTACTGGCCGTCGGCGTGGCGGACCCGCCCGAGTCGGCCAGCGCTGCGGTCGCGACCCCGCCGGCCGCTACCACCACGGCGCCCGCCACCGCGGCCAGCTTCGTTGCCACTGACATCCTCATGCCGTCACCTCCGTCGAGCGCGGCCACCATGGTCCGCGACATCGACCACTCTTTCGGTGGCTCGTGTGCCTTCCGTCCGAAAGTCGTCAGAACTGTGTAAGGACGGCGTGCCGCGGCGTGCCACGGCGTCCCGACCGTGGCCTCGCAGGTCGGGCAGCCAGCCGCCCGGGGAGGGCAAGGTCGCACTGGGCGGGATCCCGGTGGGTGGTGACCCCGATAATGTCAACATCGACAGGTGTCCCACAAAGGTCAGTTGCCTGGTCAACGGCATCTGAATCTTCGCCGGACAGGTGATCACCGCCCTGTCCGGACACCTCCACCCATGTCCCAGCTGCCGGTGTCCGGGCGATAACCCACAGGACGGTTGACCATGACAGACAGCGCGGCGAACAGCGCGGCGAACAGCGCGGCGAACAGCGCGGCGAACAGCGCGGCGAACAGCGCGGCGAACAGCAACGTCCAGCGGGATGCCCAGCAACGGGAGCTCGGCAAATTCATACAGGCCCACCGCGAGCGGACGCCCGGCCTCCTGCGGGAGGAAGTGGCGCAGCTGTCTGGCCTGGGGCTCGCCTGGTACACCTGGCTCGAGCAGGGACGGGTACCGGTTTCCCCGCAGGTTGTCGAAGCCGTGGCACGCACGCTGCGGCTGGACGACGGGGCCCGACGACACGTCCTGGCGCTCGCGGGTCTGCACGTGCCACCGGTGGCGCGCCGACACCTCCATGATCGACTCCGTGGTACGGCACGGCTGCTCCAACCCGTCCTGGACAGTTGGGCGACGAGCCCCGCGCTGCTGCTGGACCACAGGTTTGACATCACCGGGTGGAACGACGCCTACGCCGCGCTGTGGACGGACCCTGCCCTCGTCGACGACCGGCGCCGAAACCTCATATATCTGATGGTCACCAGCCGTTTGCTCAGCAGCACGCTGAATGACTGGGAGTCCGTGACAAAGGCCGTGCTCGCGCAGTTTCGGAACCACGCCGATCGCAATCCCCGCGACGACCGGACCGACGAACGCACCCGGGAGATATTCGCACTGCTCGAGGCCGACAAACCTGAGCTGCGCCATTGGTGGGAAAGCCGGACGGCGCATGAGTTCACCAGCCGGACGGTCACGGTCAGCACCGCGACCGTCGGCGACATCCGCCTGGTGCTCTCGTCGTTGCGCCCGATGGATGACCCGGACTCAACCATCCTGCTGCAGACCCCGGTCAGCCAGCCAGACCGGGACCGGATCCGACAGCTGCTGGAGCTGCCGGCGCGCTGGGTCGGCAACGACCGGTCACGCGGCTTCTACGACCAATAACCGGTGACCAATAACCGGCGACCAATAACCGGCGACCAACAACCGGCGACCAACAACCGGTGACCAATAACCGGGCGCTCTTAGCGCAACCAGCGACGGTGACGGGGCCGGGATGCCTCCGGCCAGAAGTCGATGAAATCCCGCTCCGCGGTACGCGCCCGGCATTCCTCCAGACCCAGCAACAGCCCGAGGGTGAACGCGGTCGGCTCACCGGTATCCGCGGCCGCGGTGCCCCAGGCACGAAGCAGCCCCTGGGCGACGATCGCATCCTGATGCGTGCCGAGCAGTTCCTGAATCTGCTCGGACAACCTGGCGAACGCCACCGCGTCAGAGCCGAATACCGGTGCGGCCGTCTCGGCCGCGTACCGCAGGCGCTTCGCCTGCTTGCGGGCACTGTGCAGCTGGAGGTCCCGCTCGTGGCCGGACGCAGTGGCCAGCGCGGCCTCGACCTTGCGGGTCAGCCGATGGTCCGCGCGTCCGATCAGCTTCGGGACGGCGGTGCGCGCGGGCTGCGTCGCCGGGCCACGCAGCGGTCCGGCGACCACCGCCCGCAGATCAGCAACGAGTGTCAGGTACCGCTCGCTGCGCAGCATCGCCACGGTCTCGGTGCGAGCCTCGGCCTGGCCTGCGAGCAGCTGGCTGTCGATCGCCTCGCCGACCGGGCCACGCACCAGCTCGGCGGGCAGGGCGGCCATCCGCCCGTCGAAGTACTCGACCATCACCTCGCAGTCGCGGGCCGCGGACAGCGCACCGGCCAGATCGCGCAGCTCACCGTCCAGGTGGCTGGTGGTCGCCGGGTCGAACATCGGCGCGAAGGTACGCAGCGTGCTGCGGAACCGACGGGTCGCCACCCGCATCTTGTGTACGGCATCGGGGGCATCCAGGCGAACCCGTGGATCGGCGGCGAGCAAGGCCTCCACCTGGGCTGCAAGGTAGGCCCGGACAACCTCACCGGCTGGCGACTTCAACCTTGGCCTGGCCCGGGGCGCCGTCGCGTCGGAGTGCCGCTGGTTCGCCAGTGCCGGCCCGAGCACCCGCGCCAGCTTTGACGCGTCCGGGGCTTGGGATGCACCGGCCGCGGTCAGGGTCGCGCCGACCGTGTCCAGCAGGCTGTTCTCACCGGCGCCGACACGTTCGACCTCGATCTCGCGCCACTGGCTGCGCCGCTCGCGCACGGTGTTCCCGCCAAGGGTCTGGGCACTGACGTGATCGTCGACGACCTCCGCGAGATCAGCGCCGGCGGCGTTGCGAAGGCGGATGGCGGTGCGGGTCGTGACCAGCCGCGCAACCGGTCGAAGCGGTGCGCCGCGCAGGTGGACACGCACCAGGTCAACCAGCTCGTCGGGCGGAGTGCGGTTCGCCCAACCATTGTCTGGACCAGCGGCGGCGGAAGCAGCGGCAGACACTTCCGGTACTGGATCAATCA
>NZ_CAUVXL010000031.1:0-29101 GCF_963555915.1 Protofrankia sp. Cas4 | reverse complement strand
CCGACCGGCTCCTTGGCAGCCTCAGCGATATTCGCCCCTTTTGCGCCATCAGCCGTATTCACGATATCCGGGGCCGGCTCGAGCGGACGTTGGATCTCGTCCCGCTCACCGACTTTGATCGGCAGCTTCAGGTGCCAACCGTCGTCGTACCCGCCGGTACGCCGTCGAAATGTGATCTTGTTATTGGCCAGCCGAAAGTCGTCGGAGTCGTAATAGATCGCCTCCAGGGTGACCGTTTCCGGTTCGGTAACAGTGGTGACGCCTTGCAATTGGTCCAACGCGGGAAGCACAAAGACCGGCTCGACCACGAACTTGCGTTCGACTTCCCTCAGTTCACCGCCCATGCCGTCCCCTCTCATCACATCCGACCGGATCGCCATCACCTGGCGCGTGCTCCGCTCTGTCACCTTCCGACGCCCGCAACCCATCAGGCAACTAAAAGACCATTATTGTTCAACGTATGTTAACCATCCCGTGGCCCTCATGCCGGCGCTGAGCGCGACTCACGGTGTAGGAAGCCAGGAGACCCGACCGGCCAACGTTGCATAGCCGACAAACGCGACAGAATCGATCAAGGAGTGAGCCACCACAAGCGGGCCGATCCGTCCCCAGCGCTGGTAGATCCGGCCGAACAGCAGACCCATGATCAAATTGGCGACGAAGCCCCCGAGCCCCTGGTAGAGGTGGTACGAACCGCGCAGGATCGCGCTCGTTGCCAGCGCGCTCCGGTCGTTGCAGCCAACCTGGCGCAGCCGGGTCAACAGGTAGCCGACCACGACGACCTCCTCAAGCACCGCGTTCTCCACCGCCGACAGCAGCAGGACGGGAATGCGCCACCACACGTCCGGCAGACTCGTGGGGACCACCGTCAGGTTCGCGCCGGAGTGCCAGGCAAGCAGGTACAGCCCGAGGCCGGCGCCACCTACCAGGGCGGCCAGGCCGGCACCGAAACAGATGTCACGGATGGGTTCGCGGCGATCGAACCCGATGGCGGACGGGCCACCGCCGTCGCGCACAAGCAGGTACAACGCCAGCAGCGCGGGCACCAACGCGGTCGCGACACCGACCAGCTGCAGCGCAAGGTCGAGCCACGGACGTCCCGGCGCCGCCGACGAGTTCAGCTCGGCAACCTGGCTGCGCAGCGGTCCGGGCGCGGTCAGATCGCCGATATAGCGGACGGCGGCCCACAGCGCGGATGCTCCCAGCGAGACGCCGAAGACGAGCCACACCTCGGCGACGAGCAACCGCCGGGACAGCGGCCGGTCGACACCGTCCAGGCCGCCGGTGCCGGTGCCGGTGCCGGCATCTGACCGGTCGACGTCAACCGATGCGGTGCCCCGGTCATCCCCACGCACACTCATCTGGTGACCGTAACCACCCAGGCGACCCAGCCGTCCAGACGGTGCAGGCCCGCACGGTGTACGCCCGCACGCTGCCCACCCGCACACCCGCCCTAACGGTTCAGGTCACCAGCTGCGGGTTCCGGGTCGGCGAAGACCTTGAACAGCAACACCAACGCCGGGATCAACACGGCTACGCCGGCTCCGATCGCGATCAGCACAGCCCGCACGTTCTCGGTGGGCGCCGCGGCCGCGACTGCGCTGACCTGCCCGACCACCAGGTCCGGGTACTGGGCGGCGGCCCAGCCCCACAGCACGCCCGCCACCGCAAGGCCGGCTGCGAGCCGCGCCGCGGTGAAATGACGCCGCCAGACCAGTACGAGAGCGCCGACCCCGCCGCAGGCCGACGCCATGACAAAAGGGACCCCGCGGGTGGCGAACCGCTGCGCCACCACGGGCGCGTCCCGCCACAGCAACGGCAGCAACACGCAGGCCAGTGTGCCCGCGACGACCGCGCTGCCGAGCGCCCGGCGCCGCAAGCCGTCAACGAGATGCTCGGTCCCAGCTCGCCGGGATGCGTCCCGACACAGGTACACCGCGGCGAGGAAGGCCGTCACGGTGACCGCGAACCCCCCGGCCACCAGCCCGAATACGCTGGTCAGCGGAGCGGTGGCATCGTCCGTGCGAGCATTCCCGCTGGCCATGGCGGCCCCGCACACGCCCAGCATGAACGGCGTGACCGTGGACGCCACCGCGAACACGTGCCCCCACCAGTGGTCGGGGCCGGCCGCGCCGGCGCCGTAGGCGCGGTAGACATAGGCCGCGCCGCGCAGCACGATGCCCACCAGGGCCAGCGCCATCGGCAGCTCCAGGGTGCTGCCGATCACGCCGAACGCGGCTGGAAACCCGGAGAACATCGCCACGATCACGAAGATCAGCCAGACATGGTTGGCCTCCCACACCGGACCCAGCGCACCGGAGATCAACGCTCGTTGGTCGCCCGCGTGCGGGCCCCGGGCGAGCAGGTCCCAGACACCGCCGCCGAAGTCGGCGCCGCCCAGCAGCGCATACGCGGTCAGTCCGCCGACCATGACCATCAGCAGCAGGTCGGCGGCGGTCATCGGGCCACCCCGTTGCGCCGCACCGGGGGTCTCCCTCGCGCCGTCTCCACGGGGTCAGTCACAGGGTCAGTCACGGGGTCAGCCACGCGCTCGGTCGCAGGGCCGGCAGCAACCTCAGGAGGGATCCCGCCAGCCGGTCCGCCGGTGGCCATCCGACGCAGGATGAGTACCAGCGCCGTCGACAGGCCAAGGTAGAGGACGAGCGTCCCGGCGAACGCCCAGCCGACGCCGGGGCTCGCCGTCACCGCGTCCGACACCCGCATGCGGCCGTAGACGATCCAGGGCTGGCGACCACCCTCGGTCACCTCCCAGCCAGCCAACATCGCGATGACGGACGCCGGCCCGGTGGCAGCCGCCGCGAGCAGCCAGCCCCGGCCGAGCGGGAGCACCGGACGGCGGGCATGTCGCCGTCGTCCCAGCGCCACCGCCGCCACCGCCACAGCTACCGACAGCGCGATGATCGCCGTCCCGAGCCCCACCATCGTGTCGAATGCGAGGTGGACGACCAGGGCGTTCGGCCGCCCGGCCGGCGGGAGTGCGTCGAGGCCGGCCACCACGTGCTCCCGACTCCATCCGGTCATGATGGACAGGGCGTCCGGGATCTCGATCCCGTACCGGACCTTCCCGGTCACGCCGTCGTAGACGCCGCCGAGGGTCAACGGCGCATGCGCTCCGCTCCGGTACAGGGCCTCCATCGCGGCGAGTTTCGCCGGCTGCTGGGTCTCCACCACCCGCGCCGCCCAGTCACCGACGACGAGCTGCAACGGGGCGCACACGAGTACCGTGATCAGGCCGACGCGTAACCCGCGGCGGTGGTAGGCGTCCCGCCGACCGCGCAGCATCCCAACCGCGTACACCCCGGCGACCGCGCCGCCGGTGCACATCAGTGCCGCGAGCAGCATGTGAATCACCTGCGGTGGTGCGGACGGCGTGGTGAAGGGCGCGAGCGGCTCCGCGGAAACTACCCGGCCGTCGACCTCTCGCACGCCTCGGGGGACGTTCATCCACGCGTTTGCGGTGATGATGAACAGGGTGGACAGGGTGCCGGCGACGGCGATCGGGACCATCGTCCACCAGTGCGCCCGTGGCGACAGGCGGTTCCACCCGTAGAGGTAGAGGCCGATGAACACCGCTTCGGTAAAGAACGCGAAGCCCTCGAGGGTGAACGACAGGCCGAGCGCTCCGCCATAACGCGCCATGAACGCCGGCCACAGCAGGCCGAACTCGAACGACAGCACAGTTCCCGACACCGCGCCGACCGCGAACAGAACGGCAAAGGCCCGCGACCACGTCCGGGTGAGCGCATACCACACGGCGTCGCCCGTACGCAGCCAGCGGTGCTCGGTGTAGAGCAGCAGCCAGGGCAGGCCCACCCCGAAGACCGCGAAGCAGATGTGGAACGCGAGGCTGAAAGCGGTCTGGCCACGAGCAAGATCTACGGATCCGGCGAGGACCATCTGCGCGGCCTCCTCCTGCCTGGGCCACCCATCGGTGCCCCGGCTGCGCGAAAAGAGCGACGATCACACCGTCCCGGCTCGCTTGCCGGAGATCACGAACCCGAGACACAAGGCGATCTTCTATGTTCTGTAGAACTTCTACGCTACGTAGAATACGTCTGCCGAAGGTGTCCGCGAACCGGGCACCGAACTACCGCGGCGCCGCCGGGGCGGGTCAAAATGGTGCGTGACGCCCGGTTCTGTCACACTCACCACACCGTCGCGTCACCACATCACCGCGCTGACGGGTCCGGGCCGCCGGCCGCGGAGCGGATGTCTCACGGCAACGGCCCGATAGGCCCAGCGGACGGATCACATGAACGACAGCCAGGACTGGACTAGTCCGTCAACCCGCCTGTTAGCCATGCGCCGGACGCAACTGGCGCTCATCGCCATTCCGGCGATCACGGCGGTCGGCCTGCTCGGCGGCACCATGGGCTCGGCCGGGCTCGGCGGGCTGCTGGCGCTGGCGGTCACTGCGGTAGCACTGGCATGGGAACGACTCCTCTATCGCCGAGTCAGGGCCTGGGCATATGCCGAACGGGATGACGACCTTCTCGTTCGACGTGGCGTTATGATCAGCAAACTTTCCGTCGTTCCCTACGGTCGAATGCAGTTCGTCGACGTCACCGCTGGGCCGTTCGAGCGCATGTTCGGGCTCGCCACCGTCCGCATGCACACGGCCGCCGCGGCAAGTGACGCCCGGATCCCAGGCCTGGTCGCAGCCGAAGCCGCACGGCTTCGCGACGCGCTGGCGGCGCTGGGCGAAGCCCAGGCGGCCGGGCTGTGACCAGCGCAGACGAACCGGCCGTTGCGGCTCTTACCGGCGGCTGGCGCCGCCTGCACCCGTTATCGCCGCTGGTACGGGCCGGCCGCCACCTCGTGGCAGTGGCGGCCGTCGTGCTCTCCGGTGCGGTGACCCGCCAACAGGACAGCGGCGGGCAGGGAGCCTACTGGGATCTGGCGGTGATCGCCGTGGTCGTCGTCATCGGTGTGGTCTCGTGGCTGGTCACCCGGTGGCAGGTTGACAACGGCACGCTGCGGATCGAAACGGGATTGCTGCGCCGCAGCTCACAGCGCTATCCACTGACCCAGATCCAGGCGATCGACCTGGTGGAGTCCGGGCTGGCCAGGCTGTTGGGCCTGGCCGAGCTCCGCCTGCGGATGGCGGCCTCCGGCGGCGCAACCGGCCGGCTGGCCTGCCTGCGTAAGGCGGACGCGGAGGTCCTGCGCGCACGCCTACTGGCCCTGGCGCACGGTGTCGCCGAGGATTCGCCGCCGCCACCGGAACGGCTGCTGGTAGCGCTGTCCACCCGACGTCTGGTCGTCTCCATCCTCCTGAGCAGCCAGGGCGTGATCACAATGATCACAGTAGGCGCCTTCGCCGTGGTCGCGGTCATGATCCCGGCAGCCGTCGGCGCCCTGGGCGGCGCCGCGGGCTTCGTGATCGGCATGCTCACCGCTGCCTGGCGGCGCTTCAACAGCGGCTTTGAGCTCACTGTCTCCGTCGCTGCCGACGGCCTCCACCTGCGTTCCGGCGCGATCCAGACCGCTGCCGAGACGATCCCCTTCGGCCGTGTCCAGGCGGTCCAACTGGTCGAGCCGCTCCTGTGGCGGCCGTTGCGGTGGTGCCGGCTCGAGGTCGAAGTGGCGGGCAGACAGGTCAGGAACGAGAACAGGCCCGAGGGGCGCCAGCTACGGGCGATCCTCCCTGTCGGCGACCACGGCCAAGCCGCATACCTGCTGTCCCAGCTCATCCCCGGTGCACCGGTGGCCGATCGGCCTGCCCCGCCGCGAGCCCGATGGAAGACGCCTGTTCGATACCACTACCTTTCGTGGGGCGGAAATGACAGTTGCGTCGTAACCACTAGTGGTCGGGTACGCCGGATTACCCGATGGATCCCGCTGGAGAAGGTTCAGAGCGTCCGCCGGGTCCAGGGACCGGTACAGCGGATGCTCGGGCTGGCGACGATCCATCTCGACACCGCTGGTCGACGCATCCAGGCGGAGCTGACCGATCGCGACGTCGACGAGGTTGACCGCCAGCTGGCCGTTCTTCCTGGCCAGTGCCGCGCGGCCCGTCACGGTCAACGGCCGCCACGGTCAACGGGCACGGGATTTGTGGATCAGGTCACACAAGCTCTCGACGCATCGTAGAATCAGTTTCATGGCGCGCCTGGGTGACCTTGAACGGTCAGTCATGGACGTACTGTGGGATACGGACGGCTGGCTGACCGCGCGTGAGGTCGCAGCCCGCCTCGACCACGAACGGGACCTCGCCTACACCACCGTCCTCACGGTTCTGGAACGTCTCGAGCGCAAGGGATTCGTCCAGCGCGAACGCGCCGAGCGCGCGCACCGCTACCAGGCGTCGAGCAGCCGGGACGCGGTGGTGGCCGAGGCCATGCTCGCTGTCCTCGACACCACCGACGACCGCAACTCGGCGCTGGTCCGCTTCGTCGGTTCGGTGTCCCCCGCCGAAGCCGAAATCCTGCGCCGGGCGCTGACCCGGTCAGCCGACGCCAGCCAGGACGCCCTCGGGCCGAACTCCCGCGAACCCGACGCCACGGGGTTCGACACCACGCGGCCGGGCGCAGCTGGGCAGGATGCCCACGGGCAACGGGAGCGGGAGGACGCACGACCTCCTGGCAGAGGTACTGTTCACCCCCTATGATGACCGCGGCCATCCTCGCTCTGTTCTCGGGCGCCCTCGCGTGGCCGGTCCCACGGCTGCTCGCCGCGGCCCACTGGCCGTCCCGCTGCCCTCGATCGGCAATCGTGCTGTGGCAGGCCGTCGGGCTCGCGGGTGGGGTCTCCGCCCTGATCGCGGTAATCGCCTTCACCTTCGCGCCGCTGTCCGCGAACGTGGCGGTGAGCCTACGGGATCATGCCGACCATCTGGCCGCGGGCGAGCCGCTGGCCGGGCTCGGCTGGATCAACCTGATCGGCCTTGCGGTGGCATCGATGCTCACCGCCCGATTGTTCGGTGTCCTGGCCCTGTCGACGTCGCGGACCGCCCGGCAACGTCGCCGTCACCGTCACCTGGTCGACCTCGCCGGCCGCGACCACGACAACCACGACAACCACGGCGAACGGGCCCGCCGACGCGGTCAGCTCCGCGTACTGGATCATCCGGTCGCGGTCGCGTACTGCCTCCCCGGAGTACGCCACACCCGGGTCGTCGTCTCCAAGGGGCTACTCGCCGCACTCGCTCCCGATGAGCTGGAAGCCGTCCTCGCCCATGAGGAAGCCCATGCCCGCGGTCGCCACGATCTCGTCATCCAACCCTTCGTGGCCTGGCAGGAGACCTTCCCCTTCCTGCCGCCTGCCCGCGAGGCGACCGCCGCGGTGTCGCTGCTGGTCGAGATGCTCGCCGATGACGCCGCCGCCCGATGTACCAGTGGGCAGACCCTCGCGCGCGCGCTAGCCCGGCTCGGCGTCGCCCGGTCTCCGGTGCCGGCGGGCGCGGTCGCAATCACCGGAGCGCCCCACCATCGGGTGTCCGCACGAGGCCGGACGCTATGGCCACCACGTGCCAGCCACAGCAGCGACATGACGGAATCAAAAGGCATGAGCCGCGTGAGCGCCTCGCCGGCCGAGCCCAGCCGGTCGCCGATCCACGCTCCACTGATCGCTCGCATTTCGCGGCTGCTGGATCCCTCGCCCCGGACGCCGCTGTGGGCACACGCGGCGGTCTACCTGACAGCCGCCGCCGTGAGCGCGTTCCCCGTGGTCGTCCTGTTGGCCACCTAGGGCGACTCCCAGACATGCATTCGGTACGACACTGCTGGTAGCCAAACTCGCCGAGATCATCCCGACCGGCAACCCCGGCGAACCCGGACGTGGTTTCACATTCACCGCACGTTTGTTTTCGTCGGACGATGGGCACTGCCCACCACACGGCTGAACGGAAGACAAGGCGATGGATATGACGTGCCCAACTCATTGCATCACTTATCGCAATGGTTTCGTTCATTGCAAACACAGGCCATGCCACCGGCAAGAGGGCCATATCGCAACGTGACATACCGCACCGCACAAATGTCACGGCGTGACGGCATGAGGCCTGCCCGTGTCCATGCGGCCCACGCACGCCCATGATCCGACAGCCAGACGTTCCCGGTCGCTCTGCGCCAGCGGAGTCCGACGGATTGAACAGTCTTGAACTGGCCACGCGGCTCGCAGACCTCGCGCCGGCCGGTCTGTTCATCGTGGATGCGCAGCTGCGGGTCCTGCGGACGAACCAGGCTATGCTCACCCACAATGCCCTGTCCGCGGACGACATCGGGAAGCAGACCGTCGCCGACCTGTTTCCGGACGTAGCACCCTATCTGTGGGACATGATCCGAAAGGTGCTGAGGACCGGGGAACCGATCCTCAACGTGGAGATCACGGACAGCGCCCCGGGAAGCTGGCCCGACCGACGGGTCTGGCGTCTTTCCCACCACCCGATCCGCAACCGCGACGGCGTAACGGTGGCGGTCGGTGTGGCCGTAGTGGATGTGACCCGCCGGCGGCGGGCGGAGGCCGAACGCGGGGCAGCCGAGCAGCGGTTGCGGCTGCTCAGCCGGGCCAGCGCACTGGTCGGCGCGTCCCTGAAGCTGTCGGACACGCTGGACGCGCTCGTCGAGCTCGTCGTCCCGGAGTTCGCGGACAACTGCGAGGTTCTGCTGGCCCCGACGCCGTTTGACGCGGCCAGCCGACCGGACCCGCTGATCATGCAAGGTTTCGCGTCGCCCAACCGGCCGTCCTCCGCCCCCCTGCCGACGGACGCGGTGGAGTCCGTCGGCGTCCTCGTAGAACTCAGCCGGGACAACCCGGCGCATCAGGCGCTCGCCACCCGCCGGCCGGTGCTCTTCGACGTGGACGACAGAGTGATCCAAAGCGTCCGCGTTCGCGAGCCGCACAGGCACAGCCCACAGGTCCACTTCGAGCGCATCCAGATCGACGTGGCCATCGTGGCCCCGCTCCTGGTAGGTGAGCAGTTCTTCGGTGTCGTCTACTTCGGCCTCTTCGCCTCCCGCCAACGCTACGGCGACTACGAGCTCCAGACCGCGGCCGAGCTGGGCAGCCGACTCGCCAGTTCGGTGGCCAACATTCGCGCCTACCAGCGCCAGCGCGCTGCCGCCCTCACGCTTCAACGCGGCCTGCTACCGCACGACACCCCCGCCGTCGAAGGCCTGGACATCGCCTGGCGTTACGAGCCGGGAACGGCTGGTACCGAAGTCGGTGGCGACTGGTTCGACATCATCGCGCTGTCCGCGGGCCGGGTCGCCCTGGTCATCGGGGACGTCATGGGCCGGGGCCTCGCGGCTGCGGCCGTCATGGGGCAGGCCCGTACCGCCGTCCGCGCCTTCGCCGCGCTCGACCTGCCGGCAGCAGACGTCCTGACCCACCTCAACGACCTCGTCCAGACCATCGGCACCGGCCCCGACGCCACCCTCATCAGTTGCGTCTATGCAATCTTCGAACCCGCCGGCGGCACGATCTGCGTCGCCAACGCGGGTCACCTCGATCCCGTCCTCACATGTCCGGACGGGGAGGTCCACCACCTCGGCGGTCACGGCGATCCGATCCTCGGTCTGGGCCTCGGGGAACAGACGGCCTACGCCGAAACATGGCACGCATTCCCGGCCGGGAGCACCCTTGCCCTTTTCACCGACGGCCTCGTCGAATCCCCGGCCATCGACATCGGCGAAGGCTGCCGGCGCCTCGAGCGCACCCTGGGCACCATTCACGGCTCCGCGGAACGAACCGATGCACCTGATCTCGAAATGACCGCCGACCGGTTGCTCGCCCTCCTCGATCGCAGTGAGGGCTACGACGACGACGTCGCGCTGCTGCTTGTCCGAGCCACGGCGACGGCCACCACCGCCACCGCCACGATCGCCCCGCTCCCCCAGGCCGCGAAGGCAGCGCGGGAAGCCGTCCTGGCCACCCTCAAGCGTTGGGGAGTCGACAACGACGCCTTTACCGTCGAACTGCTGGTCAGCGAATTGGTCACCAACGCCATCCGCTACGCGAACACCCCCGGGCGCCTCGTCCTGCGCCGCGGCCGGCACGCCCTCTACGTCGAAGTCTCCGACGAGGACACCCGCGTGCCCCGCCTGCTGCACCCCACGGTCGACGACGAGGGCGGACGTGGTCTCCAGCTCGTCGCCGAACTGGCCACCCGCTGGGGTGCCAGGCCGACCCGAACCGGCAAGACCGTTTGGTTCCAGCTCGACATCCCCAGCTCATGACCCCGGGCTCAGCGCGGCGGCGGGTCAGCGGCTCATATACCGCATCCGGGGCAGTCAGCCATGGGTGATTGTCACATTCCGGACCGTGTGCACATCGGTGCGACTGCCCGTCCCAGCGGTGAACCCGAGCAGTACGTTCGACGGCAGGTCCGCCGCCGTGTCGATCACCGTTATCCCGTCCACCGCGACGACGATCCGGCCACCCGAGGCCTCCACGTCGATCAGGTGGGTACCCGTCCGCAGGTCACCAATTTTGGTCGAACTTGCCAGGACGACCGGCGCCGTGCCGGCGGTGCCACGCACAACCGAGACATAGTGCGACGGCGCGCCGCCACGATAGGTGGCAAGCGTGACGGCGAAGCCCGCCAGTCCGCTGAACCCGAGCCCGCCGCCGTTCTTCCCGAGTGCGGTGGGTCCGGCGTTCGCGGCGTCCAGCAGCGCGTAGGTCAGACCGTCCGCCCCGGTGCCGCCACCGATCTGCACGGTGAACGTTGCATGCAGACCACCGGCGGTCGGCTGCGGGGTGCCGTAGAACGACGACCCGGCGCGGTTCTGTGCCGCGGGCGTGAGCACGAGGTCGCTGCCCGACAGCGTCGCCGAGCCGTTGCGCGACCATCCGGGCGCGGTCAACGGCGGCGGCGTCGACGGAAGACGGCTGATCGTCACGTCGCGCACCACATGCAGATCGGTGACCGAACCCGTCGAACCGGTGAAGGCCAGCAGCGCGTTGGCCGGCACCGCCACCGCGACGTCGAGCTTGGCCTGGCCGTCGACCGCGACCTGCACGCGGCCGCCGGTGACAACCACATCGACAACGTGGGTACCGTCGCGCCAGTGGGGCACGTTGGTCGTGCGCGCCACGTACGTCGAGGATCCGCCGGATGTCCCCGTCGCCACGGCGAGCGAGTTGCCGTGGGTGTAGGTGTCGAGGGCGACCGCCACCCCGGGCAGGGTACCGAAGCCCATGGACCCGCCGTTCGTGCCCAGCGCCCGGTCGGTCGTCTTGGTCGCGTCCAGCAGCGCGAACGTCTGTCCGTCGCCACCTGTGCCGCCACCGATCTGGGCGGTGAACTCGATCGCCAACCGGTCGGTCGACACGGTCACCGGGTAGACGGCGGAGCCGGCTTTGTACTGCTGCGTCGGGGTCAGCACCAGATCACCGCCGGACATCGCCGCGGTCCCGTTGAGCGTCCATTTACCCTGGCTGGGCGGCGGGAAGCTGTTCGGGTCCGGCGAGGTGCCTTCGCCGGACAACGTCACGGTCTGTACGCCCGCTCCGTCATCGCCGGTGAGGATGTACGAGCCAGCCTGCACCCCGGTCGAGGTCGGCGTGAACGTCACCGACTGGTGGATCACTTCGCCCGGGGCCAGCGTGAGCCCTTCGGAGATCTGCGTACTGGCGAAGTCACCGACCGGGGCCTTCGCCTTTGTAATCGTCAACGGCAGGTTGCCGTCGTTACGGACGTCAAACGTCGCCGTCCGGGCCTGGCCCTGCGGAACCTGGCCGAAGTCCAGTGACATCGGCGAGATCGTCATCTTCGGGGAGCCGGTGACCGCGGACCCGGACAACGCCACACTCACCGGGCCGTCAGCACTGGTGACCGTCAGGGTGGCGGCGAAGGTCCCGGCGGTCGTGGGAGCGAACGTCACCGATGCGGTCACCGAGCCGCCGGCCGGAATCGTGGCGCCGGGCGCGGGCAGGCCGCTCACGGCGAACGGGTCACCGGGCAGAGTGGCCCCAGTGATCGTGGTCGCCGCGGTGCCGGTGTTGACGATGTTCACCGACAGCGCGCTCGAGCCGCCGGTGGAGAGTCGGTCGAACGCGAGCGACGACGGGTCCGCGCCCAGACCCGCCTGCGTGCCGATGCCCCGCAGGTCGATCGAGGCCAGTCCGGTATCGGTGGTGAACGTGAGCGAGACGTCCGTGGCGACCGGGGCCGTCGGCGTGTAGGTCACCGGCACGCTCAGGGTGGCACCGGCGGCAAGGGTGACCGGCAGCGTCGGCAGCGTCGCCGCGAACGGCGCGGACGTGGAGATCGCCGACACGGTCAGCGGCACGCGCGCCGTGACCTGCGCCGTGGCGGTGGCGGACACTCCGACGGGGACTTTCCCGAAGTCGGTCGCCGAGCCGTACAGCACCGCGCCGGTCGGCCGGCCGAAGGCGAGCAGATGACCGTCGCGGGTACCGACGAACACGCGGTTGGCGTCGGTCGCCACCTTGGTGAACTTCGACGCGATCCCGATCGGCGCGGAGAAGCGCTGGGTGAGCACGCCGTTGGTGGGGACCGCGTCGTAGGCCCGCAACTGGCCGTTGGAGCCGGACGCGCCACTTTCGTAGACCATCCACACCAGCGCGGATCCAGATGTCGTCCCATCGGAGGTGACCGTGGGCGAACCGGAACCGAACGGGAACGTGCCGCTACTCGTGCCCGCCGCGGCCAGGGCCGGCTCACCCGCGCCCGTCAGGCCGTACTTCAACGCGCGCAGCGGACCTCCGCTGCCCGCCACGTACACGTAGCCACCGTCGCCGCCCCACAACGCCGGGTGACCCCACACGCCCTGGAACGGACCGGTCATGCCCACCACGTCGTCGATGCCCTGCGGTCCCTGCCCGCGCCCGCCGAGGTCGTCGCGGTCGAGCAGGAACACCCGCCCGTCCTTGCCGTCCTGTACGAGCAGGTGGGGATGGGTGGGGGTGCCGAATCCGTCCGGCAGGGCCAGCGGGCCGCCCGAGCCGAGGTCGGTGTCGTTCTGGTTCAGCGTCGCGGCGTTCACCGGGGTGAAGAAGTCCTGCGTCGAGAGCTTGCCGTCAGCACCGACACCAAGCCTTACCACGGCCTCTGCAAGCTGGCCGGGCGCGCTCGAGCCGGGCCCGGGCGCGGGCGACACTCCGTTACCGGTCGTGAGGATGATTCGTCCAGGCCCGTCCGAGATCAGGCCACCGCCGCTCTGCCAGATACCCCCGCCGATATCGCTGCCGGTAGCCTCGCTGGCCCACATCGTGGTCAGCTTCGCGGTCGTCGTGCTCACGCCGACGACATAGCCGCGGTACTTGCCGATGTCGCAGTGGCCACCGAACGCCGCGTACACGACCCCGTTGAGCAGCAGCAGCCCCGGGCGCTGCAGTTCGACCCGGGCGTCGAACGGTGTGCCGGCCGGATCGTTGCTGGGCGCGCCCTGGATCGTCGCCGGCCAGCCGCTACGCTCGACTCCGGTCGTGAGGTCCAGCGCATGCATGTAGTAATGAGGGTGTTGCACGTCGCCACCGTCATTGACCTTCGCGGTCAGATAAACGGTGTTGGTCGCCTTGTCGACAACGGGCGTCGAGGTGATGCCGATGTTGATTCCCACGTCGCCGCACCCGATGACCGAAGGTGGCCACGGCGCACCCACCGACATCGACCACTTCTTCAGGCCGGTTACCTCGTCAATACCGTAGACGTTGTTGTTCTCGGTCGTGACGACGACGGTGCCCCCGGCGATGACAGGTTCGCCGTAGACCGAGCCGTCAAGATCGACAGAATAGAGCTCGCCGAAGTCGGAGGCGCTCACCGATGACGGGGAAAGACCCGGCTCCGCCTGGTCCCAGCCGGTGCGCAACGCATCCTGCGACACGGTGAGAACCTCCGAGCGCGCCAGCCCGGGAACGGCGACCAGATATGCGCTCACAGTGGCGAGCGTCACCGCGAAGGCGCCCAGCATCCGCGGCAATGAACGAAAATTCATTCTCTCCCCCTACACGGCGTGCCGCAGGTTATCGACCCACGATTCCGACGCGCAACGGCGATTTCCTTATCTGCACACGCCCATCAGGTGTCACAAGGGAGACCACGCGGTGAACGAGGTAATAAACAGGTAGCACAAGGTAAACGGGGCGCCGAGCCTCCACATCCGCCGGCTGTTGTTGCACCCCGGAGCACGGCCATGGTGCCCGAGCGCCGACTCGGCGACAGCCTCAGGTCGTGCGGATCCCGTCCGCGGCCACCCCACAGAGCATGATCGGCGCGAGTTTGTCGTTGGGTACGGTTTTCGGCTCGAAAAACGTACGCGATGACAAACTCGCGCCGATCTTCGGCGCTGGAGAGACCCTGCTCAGCCGATGGACGCCTTGGCGGCGGCCTTCAGCGCCTTCTTGTACTCGCGGACCTTGTCACGGGTGATCGTATCGATGATGTCTGCGATCGAACGGAACGATCCGTCCTCTCCGAAGGGAGCCGACGCCTCCCGCCAACCCGGCGGGGTGACGCCAAGCTGCTTTCCGAGCAGCGCGACGAAGATCTTGGCCTTCTGCGGCCCGAACCCGGGCAGCGCCGAAACACGCCGCAGCAACTCACGGCCGTCGGTCGCGGTCAGCCAGACGTTCGCGGCGTCCGAGTCGTAGTCGTCGACCACCAGGTGGCACATCGCCTGAACCCGCTTGGCCATCGACGCGGGGAAACGGTGCAATGCCGGCGCCCGGGAGAACACCGTGCCCAACTCATCAGGGTCGAACGCGGCCAGCTCGGCGACATCGAGCGGACGGCCGAGCCGCCGGCTCAGTTCATACGGCGCGGCGAACGCCCGCTCCAGCGGTATCTGCTGGTCAAGCACCATGCCCACTAGGAGCGCCAAGGCGTCTGACGTGATGAGGGCGTCGGCCTCGGCGTCGCCGGACAGGTGGAGGGCCATGCGGCCAAGGGTAAGCCCCGCCAGAGTGATCTGGCGGGGCAGGTTGGTCAGGGACGCCAGATCACGGCCACGCAATCCGGGTCAAAACGGTTCTTCGGTTCATCGGCCTTGGACAGCACCACGGCCTCAATGACGGTCCCGATGATGTCGCGGCGTTGCTCCACCTCGAACCGGGGCCAGGAGCCAGTTCGCGGTGAAGCGGCACGATCACGGTGCGAGCCTCAGCCTTGTTTCGGAGCTTGCAGTGAGAACCTCTCGTGCTCACCTCGCTGAAGCCGGCCCGACGCAATGCCCGGACAACCTCCGGACCTGAGACTCTGGGCAGCGCGGGCCGCACGCTGACAGGCGGATGTCGACGGGCGCGACGATCGGCCCGTCGGCGCAGGTCGCGGGAACCGGCTCATCCTCGAAGTACAGTTCCAGCGCCTCGCGCAGGTTCGCCAGCGACTCCTCGACGCTCGGCCCCTGACTCGCTGGTAGCCAGCCGGCTGAGCAGGTCGACGACGTCCGTGGGGTGAGACGCGAACGCGGCGTGGTCGCTGGCCCACGCGACCGCGCGGCCGGTCCGCCGGCTCAGGCGGGCCTGCAGCTCCGGGTGCACGGCCCGGTCCTCGCCGCAGACCACGTAGGTGCTCGGGCGGGCGCGCCAGGCCGCGCTCGTGGCTGCGTCGCGGCCGGCCGCCATCCGCTGGGGGACGAGAGCGGCGACGCGCGCGGTCCGTTCCCCCTCGGGCAGGTGGGCGAAGAACAGCTCGCCCGCCCGGGCCGGGTCGATCGTAGTGACCTCGTCGGGGTCTCCGACCATGGCGGTTTCCAGGCCGCTGGGCGCGCTGGCGAGCAGGCCGAGGCTGGTCTCGCCGACGTCCGGCACCATCGCCGCCAGGTAGACCAGGTGGGCGAGGCGCCCCGGCGACAGGCCGGAGATCACCGAGCCGCCGTAGGAATGGCCGCAGGCCACCGCCGGGCCGAAGTCTGCGATCTCGTCCAACGCCGCTTCGGCCGCGGCGATGTCGGCGGCCAGACAGCCGCGGTGCAACTCGGCCACGGCGACGGGGATGCCGCGCGCCCGCAGCGCGTCGGCCACGCCGTCCCAGGCGCGACCGGTGAACCAGGCGCCGTGCACGAGCAGCACGCCGCGCGGTCCGGAACAGGATGCAGGATCGGACACAGGACACCTTCCTAAGGGACGGATTCCGTTACAGGTTCAGCTGGCAGCGGCCGTCGTCACACGGGCGCCCGAGGCGGCCGCGCGACAATGCCCGCGCCAGCCCGATCAGAGCGCAGGCGGGGCAGCCGCGCAGGGCCAGAAGGCCCGCGGGCACCAGCACCAGGCTCAGCGGCCCGAAGACCGGGGCGAGGGCGATCGACCCGGCCAGCAGCCCGAGACCGACGACTGCCCGCACTGACGAGCGGAACTCGGACCGGCTGGCGCCGAGTCTCCGGCCGGGGTCACTCACGGCCTGGCCCTTCATCGCCGAACCCGTTCCATGCGTCCAGGTCGGCCCGCACGGCGGCCCGCGCCCGGTGCAGCCGCGACTTCATCGCGGCCGTGCTCAGCCCGAGGGACCTGGCCACGGTGTTTCCAGGAAGACCCTGGACGTCGCGCATGATCAGCACTCGGCGCTGATCCGCCGGCAGCGACGCGACGGCCGCGGTCACCCGATCCAGCGCCAGCTGGCCGAGCACCTCGTCCTCGGACGACGAGACCATCGCCTCGGCCACCGGCGCGGGCCGGCTGTAGACGGCCCGCGCCCGGCGCAGGCATTCGTGGCGCACGATCTGGAACATCCACGACGCCAGCGCCCCCGTCGCCCGCAGCGTCCCGATCTTGCGGAAGAGGATGATCATTGCTTCCTGAGCGGCGTCCTCGGCGTCCTGGCTACTGGCGCAGAGCGAGAAGGCGAACCGACGCACGTGCGGATGCGCGCCCGACACCAGCGCGGCGATCGCCAGCTCGTCGCCGTCCCGCGCGGCGGCGACGAGCTGGTCCCCGGGCCAGGACGGCCTCGGCCCGCTATCCACGCGACCGCGCCCTCCGGCGCAGGAAGAGCACACAGCTACACACCGCCACAGCGACCACGACCACAGCGACGACCACCACCGTCATGAGCTCCTGCCTCTCCGGGGCCGGACGGCCCTCACCAGACAAGAGCGGCCAACCGAGAAAAGGATTCAGGCTCGGTCCGACGAAAACCCGCTGAATGATCGTCTCGCGCCGACGTCGATCGGGTGGCGAGGTGATGACCGGTGACTTCACTGACCGACCAGCGCCGTTCGACCCCCTGGCGCCTGACCGGCCTCGACCCAGACGATCGGGCGAGCTGGACGCGCCAGGTCAGCAGATCGAGACCGCCACCGGCTGGAGCATCCGGACACCGTCCAGACCGCCCGCCGCCGCCACACGATCACGATCCAGGCCTGCCGGAGCTGCTTTCGCGCCGAAAGAACACTGTCCGTGTTCATCATGACGGACCGTCGACGTTGGTTCCTTATTTATCCGACTTGCTAGTCCAGCACCATGCCTACGAGCAGCGCCAACGGGTCGTTGGTCAGCAGCTCATCGGCCTCGTCGATCTGGCTCAGGTGCAGTCCCACGCCATCACCGTAGCCGTCACGCCGCGGCCCTCGTGACCGAGACGGGCGCCAATCGCCGTAAGGCGCCTTCGCCGTGATCAGCAGCCGCTTCGACATCACGTAGTGTATCCGATATGTCCGGCAGGGGTAACACGGCGAACCAACGGATCTGGGTCGCTGTGCTGCGGGTCAGCCCGGCCGTTCGGGCAAAGCTCAGCAGCAAGCACGGCCTTGACGCGGAGGAGGTGGCCGCGGCGCTCGTCGGGGTGGACAAGCTTGTCGCGGCCTGGGACGACGATCCCGAGCGAGGGCGCAGGGCCATGGTCGAAGCCTGGCTGGGGGCACGACGCGTCTTGGTGGTCCTGTACCCGACCAGAGAGGACGGCGAATGGAATCTTGGCAGCGCCTACCCGATCGGCCAGTAGAACAGCCGCGCCGCATGGTGCACGATACGGTCATGACCACTGTGGAGGGAGACTTTTACGAGGACGACGAGCCGCTCGCGAAGATCCTCGCGATCTGGGAACGCACCCCGAAGACGCTGACGGTCTCGTCGCCATCGAGTCAGGAGCCATCAAGCCTCGTTGTACTCGAGCGTGAGGTCTACACGATGAGCCAAGCCGCACGTCTGCTGGGCGTCAAGCCAGCGACGCTGAGGCGCTGGATTGACGGCTACACCCGAGCCGGCGCCAGCTACGAACCTGTAATCAGGCCACGTCGCACCGGAAGCGAAACGGTCACCTGGGGTGAGTTCGTCGAGGCTGGCTACCTCCGCGAGTACCGCGTCAGGCACAGGGTGAGCCTGCAACAGCTTCGGCCGGTCGTGCAGATGCTCCGCGACCGCCTTGGGGTGCCGTACCCCCTCGCTCACGCCAGGCCATACGTCGCGAACAGAGACTTGGTCCTCGATGTGCAGCAGCAGACAGGCATCACGGGCGAGCTTGCCATGGTGGTCCTTCGCAACGGACAACTCATTCTCGCGCCTGGAGCCGAAGCGTTCGTCCAGAAGATTGACTTCGAGCCAGGAGGAGTAGCGGTCCGGCTCTATCCGGACAACAAATCGAGCCCCGTCGTATTCGATCCGCTGCACGACCTGGGGGAGCCAACCGTTTTGGGTATTCGGACGGCCAGCCTCTACCGCCGATTCGTCGCGGGAGAGTCCATCGCGGCTATCGCCGGACTTCACAAGATCCCCGAGGCGGACGTGGAGGCAGCCATTCGCTACGAGAGCCGTGTGCGCGGCTACGGGCCTGCCGCATAAACTCGCCCGATCTCAATCGCGCCAGCCCTTCCAACCGGCCGAGCTACCGGGTAAGCCGTGTGCTCCGTCCAGCATCGCCAGCCCGACCGCCGCACAACTTAGAATGACAAGCCGAGCACAGCCTCCTCCATGTTTGACTTGAGCGCCGCGGCCCTACGTGGCTGGCCGCGGCATCTGAATACCTGGCCGCCGCGACCAGCGCCGACTGGCTCGCCGATATTCGGATATTGCGCGACCTGGTCGGGGCAGCCGACGCAGCCGACGCCACTTTGGCCAATGTGGACGAGACCGGTTTCGAGGTCGCGAACCGCTTCCAGGGCAGGCACCAGGTCGGTGTCACGGCTGAACAGGATGCCTACGTCGTAGGCGTTCTCGCAGGCGAGGCGTACGAAGTCGACAGCCAGCGCGACGTCGATGCCCTTCTCCTGGGCAGGCTCAGCCGGCCAGCCCTTCGGGTACCGCAGTTGTCGACGTACGACCGTCACCCGTCGGTCACGTTCCCACTGGGCAGCCTGCCTGTCGCTGGCCCTGGCAGCCGCTGGCTGGTGGTCCGGGCTCGGACGGCCACGATAGACACGAACGGACGTCAACTCGCCGCTGAAGCGTCGACCGCCGACGATCCGCTCAGCCACCCGGCCAGGATCAACATGACCATGCTGACGCGGCGCGTCGGCCGGCTGGAACCTACTTCGCGCCGAAAAGTGAACGTTCTGGTAGTCGATGAAGACCGCGACACGTGGGGTCATGACGTAGCCGATCTAGAAAAACCCCCGCCAGTCCCGGAGGACGGCGGGGAGAAAGTGAGATCAGTACAGGCACCCGACGGTCACGGCGTCAACCGGGCGAGTACACAGAGCACGCCGAGGACACGATCCTCCCCAGGTGAGACCTGCCGCATCCGCGTGGGCACTCTCCGCGTTCACATCTGGACGAATCATCCAACTTCGTTCCTTGTTTATCCGATTTGCTGGTCCAGCACCATCCCGATCAACAGTGCCAACGGGTCGTTCGTCAGCAGCTCGTCGGCCTCGGCGATCTGGCTCAGGTGCAGTCCCACGACATCACCGTAGCCGACCGTGCGGCGGGGGCTGCCACACCACCCGTCCGAGGGCTGTGTAGTCGGCCGTCCCCGCAACGTTGCGAAGTCGGCTGCCCGCCGGAAGGACGGGGCCACGCAACGGTCACGTTCGCACCTGCCGGGTTGGCGCTCACCAGCCCTCGCGGCCTCCCCCCGGCACAGGTGAGCAGGGCGCGGATATATGCCCCGCTCGTCCCGGGCCAGCTCGGCCCGTCCGACGCGGATCAGACTGGCGGCTGCGGGTCGTACTGGATGCCGCGCCGAACCTGTCGTGCACGTTCGACGTCCAGAAGACGCGCCACGAGGTGCAGGGCCATGTCGATGCCGGCGCTGACACCTGCCGAGGTGACTATGTCGCCGTCATCGACGAAACGGGCGTCGGGGCGGATGACGACCGTCGGATCGAGTTCGCGCAACAGACCGAGCGATCCCCAGTGCGTCGTCGCCGGTCGCCCTGCCAGCAGCCCGGCGCGCGCATACACCAGCGAGCCGGTGCAGACGCTGGCCAGGAGGGGCACCTGCGCACGTTGCCGGCGCACCCAGTCGAGTTGCGCCTCGTCGCCCAGGTGGGCGCGGGTGCCCTGCCCGCCAGGGTAGATCAGCACGTCGAGCGGCGGAGCCGTCTCATACGAATGCTCGGGGTGGACGACAAGTCCCTTCGCGGCAGTGACCGGCATGCCATCTCGGGAAAGTGTTGTGACCTCCCAACCATCGCCCGGAAACTGGCGAGCCCAGAACGACAGCACTTCCCACGGTCCGACCGCGTCGAGTTCTTCAAATTCGTCGAACAGCAGGATTCCGATCTTCTTCACACAATCACCTTCACCGGTCTCGACGGACGCGGCCATCGGTACAGTTCGCAGGCCCCGCGGACCAGATTCTGCCTGCGGGACGGGACACAGCCGGTACGGTGCCGGCGGCCCGACCACCCACGAAGGGCATCTGACGCGACTTGACAGAGCTTCGACGGCCGCGCAAGCCGCCCGCGGAGGATGATCATTCGTCGGTCATCTCCCACCCGCTGGCCGCGGCCACGGACAATGAGCGCGCCAGCAGGCAGGCCCGCGTACAGCGCTGTCTTGCCGCCCCCGACTATTACGCCATACGATGCATCGCATGGCGAGATTCGGACGGGACGAGGGCCTGGCCCGCTTCGGCGAGCCGGGAGTTCTGGTCCTGCTGTCACTGAGCGACGGCACCAAGCACGGTTACGCGATCACCGCGGATGTGTTGGAACAGACCGGGGTCCGGCTCGGCCCTGGCACCCTGTACGGCTCACTGACCAAGCTAGTGGAACGCGGCCTGATCACCCCGCTACCCAGCGACGATCGCCGCCGCCCCTATGAGATCACGACGGCGGGAAGAGTGGCACTGACCGCGCAGTTGGCGACCTGGTCTCGGGTCGTCCAGACCGGGCAGTCACGGCTGGCCCAGGCATGAGGCGTTTTCTTCTCGCCATGTATCCCAGGCAGTGGCGGGCACGCTACGGCGACGAGTTCGCCGCGCTCCTCCAGGACACTCCACTGACCTTGGCCACCGTCATCGACGTCCTGCGCCACGCCGTCGAGCTCCGTCTTCAGTCCTGGACGTGGCTCGCCCAGATCACCAAATCGGTACTCGCCACGGCCGCCCTGGAGGTCGCCGCCGTACGGGCAGGGCTGACCGACAACATCCTCTGGGCTCCGACCACCCCGCTTCGGGCGTTGGCGCTGGTGGCGGTCCTGACACCAACGGCGCTGGTGGCCGGCTCCGCAATCGTGCGCCGCACCCGGCACCGCGCAGACGAGCCGGCGTGACGGGACTGGCCGTAGCCGCTGTGGTCGCTGCGGGGCTGATCACGGTGGGCCTGATCACGGCACGCCGACCAGCGTCACCGCCAGCCGCTGGCTGGGGCGCCCGGCTACGACGCGCGGCGGTCCGCCTTCTCCTCCTGGCGGCCGGCGCCTTCCTTGTCGCACGGGCCGGATACATCCTCGCCACCGCACACCCCAGCCGTCCGGAGACCTACCGACACGCTTGGGGCGGCCCTCGCTACATCGGGTTCATCGCCGTGCATGTCGGCCCCGCCATCCTCGTCCTGTTCCTGACCGGCCTGTCGCTGTATCGCAGGTTGAGGGGACGTCGACGAGCATCTTCACGCGCCCCCGGTCAGATCAGCGTGTAATCGGTGTCGTCGCGGCATGCCTCGTAGTCGTCGGCATCCAGGTAGTGGCACCACGGAAGCTGCGAATCAGGGAAGCGAATCCGGCTCGCGCCAGTCCAGCTGGCGACCTCGACGTGGACGAGACCGGATTCGAGGTCGCGAACCGCTTCCAGGGCAGGCACCAGGTCGGTGTCACGGCTGAACAGGATGCCGACGTCGTAGGCGTTCTCGCAGGCGAGGCGTACGAAGTCAACGGCCAGCGCCACGTCGATGCCCTTCTCCTGGGCAGGCTCAACCGGCCAGTCCTTCGGGTACCGCAACTGTCGACGTACCACCGTCACCCGTGGATCATGTTCCCACCGGCTCGCCTGCCTGTCGCTGGCCCTGGCAGCCGCCAGCTGGTGGTCCGGGCTTGGACGGCCACGGTAGACACGGACGGATGTCAGCTCGCCCCTGAAGCGTCGACCGGCGACGATGCGCTCGGCCACCTGGGCAGGATCAACATGACCGTGGTGACGTGGCGCGTCGGCTGGCTGGAACCTACTTCGCGCCGAAAAGTGAACGTTCTGGTAGCCGATGAAGACCGCGACTCGTGGGGTCATGACGTAGCCGATCTAGAAAAAACCCCGCCAGTCCCGGAGGACGGCGGGGAGAAATTATCTGACACGCTGCTGGCGCAGACACTGGCCCGTCAAACGCTGACACGGTGGCCCGCCGTGGTCCTTCGCTCCGGCAGCCGCAGGCCGACCAGACGCTACGCAGTCAAGCGGATGCGGACCATCCCGTCCCACTCCGTTCTTTCCGACACCCGCCGGTCGAGCACCATCCCGATCAGCAGCGGGAGCGGATCGTTCGTCAGCAACTCGTCCGCCTCGTGGATCTGGCTCAGGTGCAGTCCCACAACGTCACCGTAAAGCCGGCCGGGCCGATGTCCCATGACGGGCGGTCCCGGTCCCGGGAGGACACCGTGCCGATGTTGGCTCCGCGCCGACGCGAACTCGCCGACGAACGTCGTCAGGTCGAGGACGACGTCCGCCAGCGGTTCAGCGATCGACCTGATGTCTCCACCCGCCAGCCTCACGGCACCGCGGCGAAACCCGCTCGCCGGCTCCCCGACTCCTGGCACGCCTGCCCAGCGGCGGGACGGGCGGGCGCCCAAGCGGGCCGGCCCAGAACCCGGCTTGGGGCGCCGGATCCTGGGCCGCGCGGACGAAGCTCAGACCGTCACCGGCGCGCCGTGGCGCTCGATGAAGGCGGTCAGGCGTCGCCACGCGTCGTCGCAGGCCTCCTGCCATTCCTCGAAGGCCCCGTCGAAGAAGGAGCGCGGCGCGCCCTCGTAGACGTGTGCCTCGAACGTCTTGTCTGGACGGTGAGCTCGTCGGTGAAGGAGGCGAAGTCCTCACGCGTGGTCGCGACGTCCTTCGCCTGGCAGAAGTATCTGCCGAGCATCGACGCGGACCAGGTCGAGCAGGACGTCGTCGCGGCGGTCGAGCACCTCAGGCAGTTCAACGACGGCCCGCCTTCACCGTTGGATTCTGCTTCGGCGGAAGTCAGTCGTGGCAGCTCGCCGCGAGTTCGATCGGGCTGCACGGCGTCGTCGGTTTCTACGGCCAGCCGAGGCTCGTGCGCGACGTACTTCCGGCTATCTCGACACCCATGCTGCTGCTGGCGGCGGGCGAGGACGTGTTACGGCTTCCTCGACCCACTCAGCCAGCAACGGTTCGCCGACTGGCTCGACGTCTGCCGAGCCACCGTGGGCCAGCTGCGGCTCGTGTCGCACCGGTACACCCACGACGAGGCGCGAACACCGGTGGCTCACGGGCTGGGCGAGGACCTCGGCAGGCGGTCGGGTGGTTGTACCAGCCGTCCGTCAGTCGGGTCAGCCGATCAGGATGATGCGGTAGCCGACGCCCGGGAGCGTCTCGATGACGGGCGGGTCACCGAGCTTGCGGCGCAGCCGCCCGACGGTAACCGAGACGGTCTTGGTGAAAGGGTCGGCGTACTCGTCCCAGACCTGTTCGAGCAGCCGCTCGGCGCTCAGCGGGGCCGGCATTGCGCGCAGCAGAGCCTCCAGCACGCCGAATTCCTTGGCTGAGAGATCGAGTCGGTTCCCGTCGCGGACGGTGGTGTGGCGTAGTGGGTCAAGTTCGATGCCGTCGGCTTTGAGGACGCGCGGTTGCGCGGTGGGCCGGCGCCGGGCCAGCGCCCGCACCCGCAAGATGAGTTCGGGAAAGTGGAAGGGTTTTGGTAGGTAGTCGTCCGCGCCGAGGCTCAGCCCGGCGACACGGTCAGCGCTGGTGTCGGCCGCAGTGAGCATCAGGACCATCGCCGGGTTCTCGGAATCTGCGATCATCCGGCACAGGATGTCGCCGTTCAGGCCGGGCAGATCACGGTCGAGCAACACGACGTCGTAGCGGTTGACATCGAGTTTGGCGGCGGCATCGAGACCGTCGTAACTGACGTCGACGGCCATGCCGTGGTCACGGAGGCCTTCGGCGGTGTCGTCGGCGAGCCGGTGCACGTCTTCGACGACGAGTACCCTCACCGCGACATCCCCGACGCCGGGGCGCGGCTTACGTGAGGCAGGTTGACGACGGCCCGGAGTCCGCCATCCGGTCGGGCGCTCAGGTGGAGGGCGCCGTCATGGGCGGCGGCGATGGCGGTGACGATCGAGAGCCCGAGCCCGAGCCCGACGCTGCCGGTGGTCGTGCGGTCGGCGGTCAGGCGGTGGAACGGCTGCCCGAGCTCCCGCACCTCGGCGTCGTCGAGCAGCGCCCCGGTGCTCTCGACCATGAGTTGGGCCGTCCTCGCGCCAGCAGTACCGTCACTGGCAGTGTGGCAGCCGACGTGGACGAAGCCGCCAGGATGGTTGTACCGCAGGGCGTTGTCGACAAGGTTCTCGATCAGGCGCCGCAGCAACGTCGGATTTCCCGTGACTTCGACGGTCGCGAGCTGGCGGTGGATGCCCACGCCCAGCTCGGCGGAGCGAGCCTCGTGGGCTGCCAGCGCTGTGGCGACGAGGTCGGTGAGCGAGACGGCGGCCGCCTCGCCCGGTACGACCTGGTGGGCGCGCGCCAGGGTGAGGAAGCTCTCGATCAGCCGGTCGGCCTGGTCGAGACCCTCGCGGAGCCGGCCGGCGAGCACGGTGACCTCTCGCGGCACGGGCTGGGGTTTGCCCTCGGCGACGTCGAGCGAGGTCCGCATCATCGCGAGCGGGGTGCGTAGCTCGTGGGAGGCGTTGGCGACGAAGCGCCGCTGAGCCTCGAACGCGGTCTCCAGGCGGACCAGCAGGCCGTCTATGGTGTCGCCGAGGTCGGTGAGTTCGTCCTGCGGGCCGGGCAGGTTCAGGCGCTCGTGCAGATTCTCCTGAGAGATCCGCAGCGTGGTCGCCGTGATCGTCCGCAACGGGCGAAGCACCCGGCCTGCCATCAGCCAGCCGAGCCCGATCGACGCAACCGCCATGATCGCCAGCGCGATCCCGGACTCGACGAGCAGGTGGTGGAGGTAGCTGTGGTGTATCCGCGAGACGACCGCCGACGAGGTTTCCGGTGAGGCCGGTGGAAGTTGCCCGCCGAGCGGACCGCCCTGGGTGTCCGGTGCGCTGACCGGGCCAGTGGTGATCTGGATGCGAGCTGTGAAGCGCAGCAGCAGCAAATACGTGATCGCCAACAGCGCGGCACCAGACAGAACGAACAGGCCGCCGTAGAGCAGCGTCAGACGCAATCTGACCGTACGCGAGGGCAACCTCGACCGCGGCGACCGTCGACGGACGCGGCCAACCGGCCGGGCGGGACGCGCAGTCGCGGCGGCAGCCGAGGCCGCCCGCCGACCCGGCCCGGGTACGTCGCCGGGTGCACTGGACGCCTCGGCAACTGCCCTCGCCCGCTCTGCCAGGCCGCTCACGCTCGACTGCCACCTCATCTCACGTCTCGGCTCGAACCGCCGTCGCCTGCTCCCCCGCTGGGCGGGAACCGCCTGGGCCGCGACGTCTCTGCCCTCCCATGGTCCCACCCGCGTAGGTAACACGGCGGAAACAGCCGACGTTGGACTCGTGTTGCCGCCCCTGGCTTATCAACGTCCTAGTAACCGGATGCATCGGGAAATCGGACCGAATGCCGATGGCGATCCGGCAACCGACAAGGACGTGAGCGAGATGGACACCACACCACCGATGAGAGCCGCGGACCGACGCCCTGCGACGTCCGCCGCGGCCAGATGGTCCTCGGCGGCGAGCAGGCCGGTCCGCTCCGCGGCGGTCGCACTGTGCCTGCTACTAGGCACCCTGCTCGGCGCCGCCGCGTGCCACAACTCGAAGCCAGCGCCCGGTGCCGGGCCAGGTACCAGCTCGCCGGGCACGAACCAGGTCCAGCCGGAGCAGAGCGGCTCGGGTGATGCGCCACTGCCAGATCTAGGGACCCCGTTCACGCCGTCCGGGCATCCGCCGGCGAGCCTGCCCCCGCTGCCCGGAAATACGTCATGACGGCGCTCGGCGCTGACAAGCCGGCGCTCGCGCCGACGAAGATGTCGAGCAGATTTTTCGTGACCTACCTGGTGCGGGGCCTTCGGGGACGGCTGCGGCAGACAGCGATCGTGGCGGTCGGTCTGGCGGTGGGTGTCGCGGCGGTGGTCACGCTGACCGCGGCGTCGACAGGCGTGAGCCAGGCGCAGACCACGGTGCTCCAGTCGCTGTACGGGGTAGGCACCGATATCTCGGTGACGACGGCGTCCACCACCGGGGCGGGTTCGAGCGGGCAAGGCTCGGGTCAGGGCATGATCACGCCCGGAGACGAGGGAAAGGACCTCTTCAGGCTGCCACCCGGCCTGGGGGTGCTCGATTCCGCCGCCCTGGCCCCGATCTCGAAGCTGTCTGGCGTGGCCGAGGCAGCGGGCGGCCTGACCGTGAGCCAGACGGTCGTCGGCCCGGCGGCACCCGGCGGCGGGCTGCCCAGCCTCACCTCGACCAGCATCGACGGGGTCGACGTAGCGCACCTCGCGTTCGGCCCGTACGCCTCCGGCACGCTCGCCTCGGGCCGGTCCTTCACCGCCAAGGATGCCGACTCCGACGTCGCCGTGGTCGACGCGCACTACGCGGCCGCACACCACCTGCTGACGAACTCGACGATCAAAATCGCCAACACCCGGTTCACGGTGATCGGCATCATCAGCCAGCCCGCTGCCAGCAATCCCGAGGAGGTCTTCATCCCGCTCGGTCGCGCCCTGGCGCTCGTCTCCTCCAGCCGGCCTGACCTGGCCGGGAAGCTCACTGCGATCTACGTGGCCGCCGTCAGTGCCGCAGACCTCTCCACCGTGCAAGCCGAAATCGCCGCGCTGGTCCCGAACGCCACCGTCACCAGCTCGACGGACCTGGCTCACAAGGTCAGCGGGTCGCTGGCCAGCGCGGCCACGCTCGCGAGCGACCTCGGCCGCTGGCTGGCCACAGCGATGCTCCTCGCCTCGTTCGCGCTGGCCGGTCTGCTGACCACCGCCGCGGTGCGCCGGCGGGTTCGTGAGTTCGGCACGCTCAAGGCGCTCGGGTGGCGTACCCGACGCATCGTCGCGCAGATCCTGGCCGAATCGCTCGTGACCGGCCTGGCCGGAGCCGTGGTCGGAGTTGGGTTCGGGTTCGCGGGCGCCGCCGTCATCGACGCGATCGCCCCCACGCTCGACGCGGCCGTCGCCCTGAACCCCGGCTCTACACCACCCGAGGGTGCATTGATCAGAGATGGGCACCTGGAGACGCTGACGCTGCCCGGCGGGGTGCACACGGTCAGCGTCCACCTGCACGCCGCTGTCGGAACCACGGTGATCCTGTTCGCAGTCGGGCTCGCGATCGTCGGCGCGGTCCTGGCCGGCGCTCTCGGCAGCTGGCGCGCCGCGCGGATGCGCCCGGGCGACGCCCTCGCACGCGTCGCCTGACCAGCCCGCCCGACGCACCCCGTCTGACCATCCTCTCCTGAGGTCGAATCGAGGATCCGATGTACACACTGACCGGCGTATCCAAGACCTTCCGCGGCCGTGGCCGTACCCGCGGCAGCGGCGTCACCGCGGTGCAGAACCTGAACCTGTCCATCGCCGACGGCGAATGGCTCGCCATCCAGGGCCGCACCGGCAGCGGAAAGAGCACTCTGTTGCAGCTGTTGGGTGGCATGGACCGGCCCAGCACCGGCACCGTCGACCTCGACGGCCGGGACCTGGCCGCGATGTCCGAGGCACAGCTCACCGAGGTCCGTGCCACCCGGGTCGGCTTCGTTTTCCAGATGTTCAACCTCATCCCGACCCTGTCGGCGATCGAGAACGTAGAAGCTGCCCTCGTCCCGCTCCGCACCCCCGCCGTCCAGCGCCGGAAGCGCGCGGCGGAAGCGCTGGCGGCCGTGGGCCTGGCCGATCGAGCCGGGCACCTTCCCTCCGAATTGTCCGGCGGTCAGCAACAACGCGTGGGTATCGCCCGGGCACTGGTCAAAGAACCCAGCGTGTTGCTGGCCGACGAGCCCACCGGGAACCTCGACGTCGACACCCGCGACGAGATCCTCTCCCTGCTCGAACAGATCTGGACCGCCAACCAGCTCACGCTCGTGCTCGTCACGCACGACAGCGCCGTCGCCGCCCTCGCCGAACGCGTCGCGGTGATGCACGACGGCAAGCTGAGCTTCGACACCACCGACACGCGGATCGGCTGAGCGGCATGCCAACCGGGCGCCGCCCCGCGGCGGACACCCGATCGGAGCCCCTGTGTTCGTCCTGACCTACCTTGGGCGTGAGCTGAGGCATCGGTCGCGTCAGGCGACGCTCGTCGCCGCGGGGCTCGCTGTCGGCGTCGGGCTCGTCCTCACCACGACGGCCATCTCGGCCGCCGTCGGCGACGCGCAGAACGCGGTGCTGCACACGCTGGACGGGGTCGGCACCGACATCATCGTCACCGCCAAACCGCCGGCCGACAGCCATGGCGACGCCGGCGCGACCAGCGGCCTCGACGCGGGTGGCGCGAGTGGCTCCGGCCTGTCGGTGGACGGCGGCGCGGTGATGGACTCGTCCACAGTGGATGCCGTCGCCAAACTGGCGCACGTCGACGGCGTCGCGGACTCGTTGGTCCTGAGCGAGGTCAGCCCGCCTCCGGCCGGTTCAGACGCCATCCCGACCAGCACGAGGATCGACGGGATCGACGTAACGCTCCTCGGCCT
>NZ_CAUVXL010000030.1:0-17581 GCF_963555915.1 Protofrankia sp. Cas4 | reverse complement strand
GACTACGGATCAAGAGGTTGGGGATTCGAGTCCCTCCGAGCGCACGCTGGTTGAGGCAGGTCAGAGCCCCACAGTCGATCACACGGCGCGGGGCTCTGAGCTTTCTGTAGCAACGGGTGCAGCAACAGCCCCAATCCAAAAAACGATCATGTACGTTACGACGACGAGGAAGTTCAGGCGATCGCGGCAATGTCCCCGTCATCGAAATAGATCGCCTGATGCAGCCGACCGCCGAGAGCAGCGGCGTACCTGGCGACCACCTCCTGACCGGAAAGCGAGCCCTGCTCGATCTGCGAGATCCGGCCCTTGGTCACCCCCATCCGCTCCGCCACCTGCTGCCGGGTCAGACCCCGAACCTGACGCATCTCGGCAAGCCGGTGGCCCACCGCCAGCCCCGGATCGGCCCACTCGCACGCCTTGCGCAGGCCGAGCGCGAAGATCACCAGCCACAGCGCCGCCATTCGGTCGACGAGCGCCGCTTCCGTCGGCCTCGGACGGCGGAGCGCCCGCCAGGGACTGATGTCGCAGACAGGCGGGAGGCGTGTCATTCGCGTGCCGGTAGTGCTGGCCTCGCGCTACCGCGAATCTACTGCACCGGATCGGAAAACTTCTATTTCAAGAACTCCTCCGGATGTAACTGCTTTTGCTCGGATCGGAGTGGCGGCTTCACAAGGGGCGGCCTCGCATGGAGGCGGTTGGCCCGATGGACCAATGTTGCTAGTATGCCCATCATGACCGCCCCCGGGGAAGATCTGCAGCCGCGTCGTCGGGAGACCACCGCGATTGACGGGCGGGTTCCCGCTGATCTGCTGGCAAGCATTGCGGAAGAGATCAGAGGCGAAGGCGGTCAACGACCAGAAGACAAGGCCACAGAGGAGCCCGACGTCTCGTAGTTCGGGGGTATTAACCCGGATTCTCTACACTTGAATTACCGGGCTCTGATCTGGCCCATGATCGACCTAGCATGGACCTGGCCCAAACGGTAGCCGATCTCGATGCTCATCTGCTCCGCCTGTGTTCCCTCTGCCCACGCGGTGTCCGTGGCGCCGCCGGCCCGGTGAGCTTCCGCCAGGGCAATCCGGGCGTCGATCTCGGCCAGACGGTAGCCACCGAGAGCGGCGAGCGATAGCCCTTGCTCCAGGTCGGCCAGAGCGGTGTCTGATCGGCCAGTGTGGTTCGCCCATCGCGCGTGACCGAGGAGCGCCTGAATGAATACGTCTCGGCGGGTGATACTGTGTGCGATCCGGATTGCCTCGTCGTAGGCGTTGATTGCGGTGCCCGCATCCCCTGCGTCGAGAGCGAGATCTCCCAGGGCGACCTGGCAAAGGCCCTCGTCTGCACGCCAGCCGGCGGAGCGGCAGACACGGAGGTTCGTCTGGGTTACGGACAGCGCCTGTTCATGTCGCCCTGATCGGCGCAGGTGCTCGGCATACCTGATGCCGCTGGAGCTGTACAGTGCGGGTATCGGTGTGAAATCACGGGCGAGTTGCAGGGCTTTGTCGAATGCGGTCTCTGCCTCGTCGGGGCGGCCTTCGAAGTGCGCGAGGGCGCCTCGCAGCGTTTCGGCTACGAGCTCGTCCTCCCGGTCACAGGCCAACTCGGCCAACGTGAACGTCTCCCGGACGAGGGCGGCGCAACCGGGCAGGGCGCCCAGGCTGAGGTACAGCTCGGCCATGTTCTGGCAGGTCACCGCGGCCTCGTGCCACTTGGCACCGTCCTTGAACTCCTGCATCGCACGGCGCGCCACGGCTGCGGACTCCCGCAGCCGACCGAGTAGCTGCAGGCAGGTGGCCGTTTCGTGGAGCACCCAGCCGCGTGACTCCGAGTCGGTCACCAGCGGGTCCCCGTGCACTTCCTGCTGGGGAAAGAAGTCGAGCAGGACGGAAAGCGTCGCCTCATAGGCGTTGAGTTCCCGGGTGATCAGGCCGCGGTCACGTTGATAAAGCTGGTCGTTGAGGAGGTCGCAGGCTTCGTCGTATACTCCGGAACCGCAGGCGTGGTGAACCGCCTCGATCGCCGGAGCGAGATCCTCCAGGGCCGGGTGCTCGGGCATGGCGGCGACGCTGTCCAGGTAGTATTTTTTTGCCTCGGTGTGCAGCCTGCGCCAGGCCTCGGGGTCCTGCTCGCCCCGCCGCACGTAGTAATCTCGGATCAGCGGGTGCATGCCCATACGACCCGCTTCGTCAGACCGCAGGATGCGGGCGACGACCAGGTGTGTGAGCACGGAGCGAAGGCTGTCTTCCTCCGGCCTGTGTGCATCGTCTCCGTTCGTGTCAGTTGCCTGGTTCATACCCCGGGCGACAGTGCTCAGACCTGCGTCGGCGACAGCGCGGCGGAAGACACTGAACCTGGTCAGGAAAGTCCGTTCGGCGACAGACAGGCACTCGTCGTACTCGATCAGTACTCGGCGCACCATCTCGTCTCGGGTCAGCCCCGGATCGGGCGGTGGAATTCGGTTTACCCGTCGGACGTCGCCATTGTGCTTCCGTACCAGATAGGCCGCCAGCAGGCTGAGCGTTAGCGCGTGCCCGGCCCAGTCCCGGACAACCTGTTCCAAGGCAGCGTCGGTGCCCAGGACGCCGAGGTTGCGCAGCAGTCGGACTCCCGCGCTCGTCCTCAGCGGTAGAACGTCGACATGTCGATAGGTCACATAGGGCATCAGATCTAGCACGGGAGCACGACTTGTGATGACGCAGAAGGACTGATGCCCTGGGGTCGCGACGTAGTTGAGGAACTCGCGCAGTTCCGGGCTGGTGATGCTGCCGTACTGGTCCCCGGTCTGGTATTGCATCACCTCCATCCCGTCGAGGATGATCAAATACCGACCGACCCGCAGCAGGCTGGCGGCAAACGCCGCGCGGGAACCTCTCTCCGCGATCTCCTCGCTGGAGATCCGGCCGCTGGACATGAACTCCACGGCGGCGTCGAGGAACTCGTCGGCGCTGTCACGGTCGACGAAGCTCCACCAAAAAACCCCCACGGGGCTGTCCGGACCGGGCCCGGCCGTCAGCAATCGGTCGACCCACCGCCGGGCGAGGCTGGTCTTGCCTTCGCCTCCGAAACCGATCAGGCCGACAACGAGCCTGTTGGGGTTGTGCCATTCCCGGCCGAGGATCTGCTGCAGGCTGTCCCGCCCGACCCACTCAGACAGCGTGCTGGGCGCACCGCCCATGCGGTTACCGGGAACCGGCATGGTCGCGGCGGTGAAGGACGAGTCGACGATCGGATGCTGCACCCGGCGTAGCGGCAACGGGTCCCGGCGGATGTCGACATCGACGTCGGCGAACCGGAGCACACTCGTGTTCACCGCCCACGCGGTGTCC
This sequence comes from Protofrankia sp. Cas4, assembly GCF_963555915.1. Classification (NCBI taxonomy): domain Bacteria; kingdom Bacillati; phylum Actinomycetota; class Actinomycetes; order Frankiales; family Frankiaceae; genus Protofrankia; species Protofrankia sp. Cas4. The sequence goes on along the minus strand of NZ_CAUVXL010000030.1, from coordinate 14,258 downwards.
CGGTCCTTGCCATCCGGCTCCTGGGTCCAGGTCTCCGAGACGATTCCGACCACCAGATTCCTCTCTAGATCGAGTAAGGCGGAGCCACTCATCCCAGAGTTGATCTGACTTGATTCTACTTGAATCGGGTCGGCCAGCAGCTCATATTCCTCCGGCGGCTCGACCTCGCCGAGGATCGTGCCGCGGGCCAACCCGGCCACGTACTTCGCCAGGCGTCGGTACCCGTAGCTTTCGAATGGGTGCCAACGAGACGACTCGGCCGTGCCCACGACGGCCACCCGATCGCTAGGCAGCGGCAGCGTGCCGTCGATCTGAAGGCAGACGATGTCGTCGTCCGTCTCGGTGAAGGAAGCCGCGACGGTGGCCGTGCGGAGTTCCGCGGGTCGGCCGGCCCGGCGCGGGAGGTACACTCGGACGGTCTCTGCCCCCGGCTCCGGCCCCGCGCCGAGGGCCCGCGGATCGACCCCTGCAGCGTACAGAACGTGGGCGCAGGTGACGACGATGCCGGACCGCGAGACGACGATGCCGGTGCCGACTATCACCTCGTCGGCGGTGCTGTGCCTGATCTGGACGGTGAAGTCACGGACGTCCTGCCGTAGCACTCTGGGGTCGCCTGTCATCCGCCTCATCGCATCATCGCCGATCCGATTCCCAGCCCAGCGTCACGTTGATCGACGCCTCGGCGCACACCTTAGCGATCATGGCGTTAGCGGAGGTGTCGAACTTGATCCCGAACTCGACCTCGACCGTGGATGGCCGCAGATCCAGCGAGTCGACCGACTCCCGGATCCGGCCAGCCATCTCCCTGATCATGTTCATGGCGTCGTCGATCGCTTGGCTGGACCGGGCCAAGACGTCCGCCGGGCTGAGCGCGACCTGTTTGAGGCCATGGCCGGGCGAGAGCTCCACTAGTATCGGAGATCGTTGAGTCCGTTCGCTCGTCGCAGGCCCCCGCGCGTCTCCCTCGTGGCCGGCATCCACTGCCTGTACCACCTGCACCACCTCTGCTGCCTGCATACGTGCCGGTCGTTGCCGTAGGTCGGCTCGGTTCGTGCGGTCAGTCCTGGAACCGTGATTTCCGTGCGGATGCCCAGTAAAGGTCATCTGGACGGATCCTGTGACAGGGGTGCTAACACGTGTGGAAAATGTACCATCCGGAGATCCTGGACGGAGATGTCAGTGCTGCCGGGGTCCCAGGTGACACTGATTCCTTTCTTGGAAGCACATAGACGACTTTGCGGTGGATGCGGCGCCGGCAGGCCTGCACTCCGTTCCCATGCGACCTCCCAGCCCTGGGATCAAGATTGCCTGCCGGATCAGCGGGGGGCCCATGCTCCACGAACGCGATCGAATCGTTGAACTCCCGCCACCGGCGCGCCATACGCGCCCGCGGCCACTTCCCCAGCGAAGACGCCGCCCTCAAGTGCCTCTACCTGGTCGCCCATTCCCTGGGCCCCACCGGCCGGGTAAGGCCCGCCGGATGATCAGATGGAGGCCCGTGCGACTCTGTCACGGCCCCAGCAAGGTCAGCAAGGTCATGATGCGTGACCAGATCATCGACGGCCGCCATCACGGCACGCGCCGACTGATCGTCAAGACGGAAGACCACGATCCCGCAGTGCAACCCGGGCGGGTAGGCACGGATGTTCCCGAAAGCACGATCAAGAGTGAACACGATCCGGCTCTCGGCGACCGCGGCGGCAAGCACATCCGGATCGGAACTGCCTGACAGGTGCTCGGCAAACACGGTGTCGGCATCGATGCCGTGCTTGCCGAGCCGCTCCGCCAGCGAAACGGGCAGACCCTCGTCCAGTTTGACCTTCACGGCGCCGTACGAAGGGGCACGAGATCCTCCCGGGCCAGACGCGCTCCATAAGCAGCGGCCGCACGGATTCCTGACACGGTCAGCGACGGGTACGCCGCGACGATCTCCTTGTCCGACATGCCGTCGGCGAGACAATCGAGCACGACGCTCACTGGCACCCGGGTCCCCCGAATGCATGCCTGCCCGTGCCCAACTGCCGGGTCGGCCACGACCAGGGCCAGAAGATCTTCCGCCATGTCTCCCAGTATGCGCCCGGATCTCAGCCGACCGTCCCGTGTCCGCGACGTGGCATGACTGACAGCCAGAGTGACAGCCAAGCCGACCGACGAGCCTGGACATCCGCAGACGACGATGGACGGAAAGCACGAGGTCAGCGGACGGAGTGGACGTCCACAGACGCCAGCGGAAGATCCAAATCAAACTACGGATCAAGAGGTTAGGGGTTCGAGTCCCTCCGAGCGCACGCTGGTTGAGGCAGGTCAGAGCCCCGCAGCCGATCACACGGCGCGGGGCTCTGGGCTTTTTGATCTCCAGTACTGCAATCAGTACTGCAAGCTGACGCCACCGGATCGACGATCTTGGAAAGGCGCCTGACCACCTGGCGGTTACCGGCCGCCGACGACATCACAAGATGTCGTGGGTGCCGACTTCCAGCCAGATGATGTGCGGCTCATCCGCCCTTTTGGACGGTCCGTAGGCGAACGTGGCGCGACCGTCGGGTGCCCACGTGATCTCATACACCCCCGGTCGGGTCCGCACACCCTTGACCCGCAGCCCCTTGCGGAATCCACCCCCTGCACGGAGATCAGCGAGGAACATGCCCGTGCACGCAGAAACCGCTCACGCTGGGCAGGAGTCAGCTGGCGGTACATGTCCAGGAACCGTATGGTCCGCTCGAACGTGGGCACAACCGGCACAGTACCCGCCTACTCACGGAGCGGAAGTAACGGTCAGGCCGTGCGAGGATACTCGATCAAGTCGCCAACGACGGCAGCCCGCAAGTCGGCGTCGAAGTCCTCGACGCTGTCGTACAACTCGGTATGACCGGCGTCGGCTTGCGCCAATGCATCGTCGAGTGCTGCCTGCGAAGCAGGCGAAAGATCGACAAGCTCAACGCCAACCAGGGCGGCCGGCACCTCGTAGTTCATCCTGGCCTCCCCCTGTGTCCTGTCTCCCCCGGGTATCGAGAAGGATCTTCCGGCAACTTCCGGCGAGATGCACTATTGTCAACCACCTCGACAGGCGTGAAGAAGACCCTCCGTTTACCGTAGTACGCAGCACAGCTTCTGAATCATCAAACGACCTGGAGACGACGAGATCCCCGTCAACTGCGAAGGCCGTCACGATTACGGCCTACGGGATGCCATAGGGGCCAGCCGGATGTCGGACGGGACGATCCTTACCTTCCGTCACTGGCACCCGGAGCGGTGCCGTACTGCAGTTGTACTGCAACGGGGACGGACGTCCACGGACATTGATGGACAAGCCGCTCTTTCCTCTTAATCTGCGGGTTCGGGGTTCAAGTCCCTGGCGGCGCACCCACACTCCACATGCTTGCTGAGCAGCGGGCAGATTCGTTGCGGTTTGTTACGGGCTGCCGCTTTGTTCGGTGACGGCTGTCGATGTCAGGCGACGATGTAGCTCGAGTCGTCGAACTCGGCCGTGACCTTCAACCGTCCGCCGAGTGCCTCGACGTAGGCGCGCAGGACTGACACCGACACCACGTCCAGCTTTCCGCGTTCCACGTCGGAGATGCGGGGGCCGGATACACCCATGGTTTCGGCGACCTCACGTTGAGTCAGAGCGCGGCTGCGTCGGACCTCGGCCAGCCGGTAGGCGTGGATCTCGTCGTCGAGGCGGCGCTGCCCGGCCTCGCGGTCGGCATCGGTCCGTACCGGATAGCCGGCGGCGACACGTGCCTGCTCGGCCTGGCGTTTGACGTCGTCCCATCGCATCGTTGTCATCGGTAGTCCCTCCTCTCGATCTCGGCAAGGTGAAGGTCATAGCGTTCATCCGCTGCGGGTATCGCGGTCTCATACCAGCGCTGCCAATTGCCCGACTTATCCCCGGCTACCAGCGGCACCGCTCGGCGAACCGGGTCGAAGGCGAACAGGATTCGGATCTCGCTCGTGCCTGCCGAACCTGGCCGTAGCTCCTTCATGTGGTGGTGACGCGAGCCCTTGATCCGGTCGACCAGCGGCCGGCCGAGGGTTGGACCGACGGTTGCCAGTCGGTCGATGGCGTCCTCGACGAGGTCGGCCGACTGGGGGTCGTTCTTGGTCAGATCGACGAACCACTCGGCGACCTCCTCTACCAAGAGGACTTCCCAGCTCTGCACAGGAGCATCTTAACTCAGGGGTTAAGTTCTTGTGGGGCTGATCTGACGGAGTCGACGGTCGGGCATCCAGTGGAGGGTCTGACAGCAACCGCTGACAGCAACGTGAGCGGACGTCGGCGGACGACCACGGACGACGGAGGTCCGCCAACCCGAGCTGACGAACGTTGGCGGACCCCCACGAACATCATAAATGAGACTTTTAATCCGCAGGTCCGCTGTCTCGATCGTCGCCTGCGGTAGCGCGATGGTAGTAGACGGTGATCGAGTGCCAGTCGCCATCGGCTGTGACCTCGGTATGCATCACCAGGTCCTGGACCTCGATATCCCCTCGTGCGTCAATCGAGTCAGCGACCCGGCGGAGCAAGGCGCTCACATCGCTCTGGCCAGGACCCGCGGGATTCGCTTGGGAGAAGTGATACACGGACCAATGATCCCGAGGATCAAGCCGCCGCATCGCCGGGAGCTTCGCCATCCGGTCTTCCACCTACCATCATCGAGTGCCATTCGCGTTGGGAAATTCCCCATCTCACGCCGCGTGACCTACGCTACGACCTCCCAAGTACTGCAGTTGTACTGCAACGGGGGTGGACATCCATGGACGCCGGTGGACGGCCCCGAGGCTGTGACCTGCACCGCTGGACATCCCTGGACGTCGGTGGACGGTCCGCTGAGGACTACGGATCAAGAGGTTGGGGGTTCGAGTCCCTCCGAGCGCACGCTGGTTGAGGCACCTCAGAGCCCCGCAGCCGATCACACGGCGCGGGGCTCTGAGCTTTTGAAGATCTCCAGCTTATGGTTCATACCTGCGAGAACACTCGGGTTCGCCCGGCCCGCGGGTCGACATCCTGCGCAGGCGCTTGCCGAGGAGGGGGTGCGGTCGATGTCGACGCGCTGATCGCTACCGGCGACGATGAAGCGGGATCACTCCACGAGTACCTTGCCTGCCGTGGTATGATCAGCACCCTCAGTCGGCGGCCGAGGGTGCTGATGTCGAGACACGGTTGTGAGCACACGCCACGAACACCCGCTGGCGGGAGCGCGAAGCCACGGCCACGGCGCTACAGCGTCTCGGTGATGCCAACCTGCGGGTCCGACGTGCGCACGTTACACCAGGCGCCCGGCTGCTGCTGGAACGTCGCGGTCGGCGATGTAAGCGCTCGGTCGCTGCGGTCATACCCGCAGTCGCGCAGCAACTCTCAATTCCCACGCAGCGGAGGCTCCCAGCGTGCGTCGTATCTCGAAATTACTCGTCACGATCGGGGTATTTTTCCTGGTGATCGCAGGCGCCTGGCGGTTCGTCGCTCCCGGCCAGCTTGTGAAGTATCCCGATGACCTGGACAAGACCGTGTACGCGACCGGCACGCTCACGCTCTACGCCGATCCGGCAACAGCGGCGCCGCAACCTAGCCCGACGCCATTCCCGCTCGACATCAAGCGTCGAGTCCATGTCGTCGAGTCGTCGACATCGAAGGTCGTGGTTCAGGAGGACGACGTCGAAAAAATCGGACCTCTGCCGGAGCAGAACTTCCTGCAGCGCTATGTCATCGACCGCAGCTCGCTGAAAAATCTGGCGGAGGAGCGCGCCTACGCCTACACGGCACAGAACAAGATCGACCGCTCTCCGAACTACTCGATCAATCTGCCGTTCGATGCCGGCGATGGGCCGTACTCGATCTGGAAGAACGAAGTGGGGGCACCTTACCCGTTCCGGCAGGACGGGCCGAGCGTGGAGCGGGCCGGGTTGACGTTACGGCCGATGCACGGACGTCTGGAGAAAGCGCCGGTACAGGGCTACTACATCGATCAACTGAGGTCGCAGGGCATTCCCAGGCAACTCACGCTTCAGCAGCTCAGCCCCCAACTCAAGGCGCAGGGCCTGGACCCGCAGCAATTCGCGACGCAGGTACTCCCTCAACTGTCCGCAGCCGACCAGGCCGAGATCGTTTCGGTCATCAGCCAGCCGATCTCGCTGAACTACCTGCTCGACGTGGACACTCGGCTCCTTGTCGAACCACGGACCGGCGCGATCGTCTCGCTCGACCGCATCAACCAGACGATCTACGCGCAGCCCGACCTTGCCGGCATCGGCCGGATCCAGACCATCCTCGCGAAGCCTGAATATGCCGGCAATACGACCGTCACCGGGGCAGAGGCAACGCTCGCCCGCCTGGTCCGCACTCCACCGACGACGCGAATCTTCAACATCGACTACTCGCAGACCTCACCATCGGTCGCCGATCTCGCAAGCTACGCGACGGACCTGGGTGACCAGATCAACCTGATCAAAAAGGTCGTTCCATTGTTTTTAATCATCTTTGGAGGGGGCCTCGCCGCCATCGGGGTCGCACTCAGCGTGCTCCGACGGTCAGATGGTCGGGGCCGGAACACCACGACGAGCGAAGGCGTGGGGGAAGCTGGCGCCACGGTGCCGACCAGGACCGACTGAAGGATGTCGTCCATGCTCCGTGCCGTCCCTGTCGCGGCTCGTCAGTCCGCTGGCTTGTGCCAGTAGTCCTGCCAGGTGGGCCACGCCTGCGGAATGTCGCCGCGACCGGTGGCGCTCGCCGGCCAGCTCGCGGGTTCCTGCAGGAGCGGCCGCTCGTCGAGGTGCAGACCGTAGAAGAGCCGGTGGTCACGACGCGTGAAGTACCATTCGCCGTCCCGCCGCTCGTAGTCGTCCTCGTAGGCGATGGCCTGGCGTAACCAGCTCCGTTCGTCCCCCAGTTCGGCGATGCAGTAGACCGTTCCCGCGGCGCGCTCCGGCTCAAGCAGGTTGATGACGTGCTGGCCGACCGTGAGGATGGCGACGGGCGCGGCCCTCAGATGCAGGTCGAAGGATGCCCGCAGCGCGTCCCGGCCCCGGACGCTCCTTCCTACCTTGACGTCCGGGACGAACAGCTCGACCAGCGCCTCGGTGTCGCAGGAGCCGACCGCGAGGGCGTAGCGGGCGGCAAGCTGCCCGATCTCCTGGTACGCCAGTAAGCGCTCGACGTCGGTCATGCCCGCTGGCGGCGGGATACGTCGCGGTCCGTGACGACGGGCGTCGGTCATACCCGGCCCTCCTGTGGGGTGTCTCATCCGGTGCAATCCGGATTGTCGGACTGCCGTCGATGTCAGCGTGCCACCGACAGGGCTGTCTGTCGGTGGCGCCGTCCGGCGGGCGGGCAGGGGCGGTTCGAGCTCAGGTGATCGTCTGGCCGCCGTCCACCACGATGTGCTGACCAGTCACGAAACGGGAGGCGTCGGAGAGCAGGAACTGCACTGTTCCGAGTGCGTCCGCCGCACCTGCCGACCCCTTGATCGCCTGGCGGACGGTGAGCCAGTCCGGCGGCATCCCGTCGGCGTCCGTCATCAGTTCCGTCATCTCGGTGGCGAAGAAGCCGGGGGCGAAGGCGTTCACCCGGACGAGGTAGCGGCCCCACTGCACGGCCAGCTCACGGGTCAGATGCGCGAGCCCGGCCTTGGCGGCGCAGTAGGCAGCCTGGGGGATACCCGTTCCGGTGGTCGTGACCGCCGCGGTGGACGTGACGTTGACAATCGAGCCACCGCCTCGCTCCCGCATCGACACCAGGCACCGTTTGGCCAGGTCGAACGGCGCGACGAGGTCGACCTCCAGCACCTCCCGAAACTCCGCGGTGCTCTGCCGGGTGGCAGGCAAGCCGCTCCCGCTGATGCCGGCGTTGTTGACCAGCCCGTCGATCCCACCGAATTCCCGGACGGCCTGGTCCACCAGCCGGGCGCGGCCGGCATCGTCGGAGATGTCGCAGGCGACCGGGACGGCTCTCCCGTCCTCGCCGATCTCCTTGGCAATCTCGGCGACGAGGTCGCGCAGCCGGTTCTCGCGGCGCGCGGCGAGCACCACCTTCGCGCCCACCGCCGTCAGGCCGTGCGCAAGCATCCGACCGATGCCGCTGCTGGCGCCGGTCACGACCACCACACGGTCGCGGATGTCGAACAACGAGTCGAACGCCGGAGTCGTCATCGGGTACCTCCGCTGGATGGGTCACTGCTGAGAAGGTCACGAGGCGGACCGATCCGTGGAGGCGGTCCGTCCGGTGGCGGGACGCCTGCTGAGCGCAGCTCAGCTCCCGCCCCGGTGCTCAGCCGCTGGTGGCTGTGCACAACACACGGGCCTGGTCGAGGATCGCATGCTTGCAGGTCGCCAGATCGAGGGTGATGTCGGTGAACCATTCCCACGTAATGCCTCGGATCATGGCCATCACCGCGATGCTCACCGATGCCGGGTCGAGGCCCGCCCGGATCGTTTCGAGCTCGATGCCCTCGCTGAGTGCGGACTCGATACGCCCCCGGAACGCGATGTTCTGCTGGTGGATCACCGGCAGGAGTTCCCGCAGGGAGGTGGCCGCCTCGTGGGCGATGACGATGTAGGCGCGGGCCGCCGACGGGTTGGCGGTCAGGCCGTCGAACAGCCCGATGATCTCAGCCTCGATGCGCTCGGCCCCGCGGACGTTGTCATCCAGCGCCGCTGGCGGACTCTCCCTGAGCACGTGGTCGATGATCGCCGCAAGCAGCTTCGGCTTGGAGCCGAAGTAGTGCGTGGCCAAACTCCGGCTGTAGCCGGCGCGCTCACCTAGATCGGCAAGCGTCATGTTCCCGTAGCCGCCGTCGGCGAGCAGGTGGATCGCGGTCTCGAGGATGGCGATGCGGGCGGCGTCGCGACGTTGTGCCTGCGTGCGTCGCGACCGTTGGGTGGTTGACGTCACCATGCCTCCATGTTACTTGTTAGACGTACAACTAGTCATCACGGACTGGGGGCATCGTGGGCGAAACGAGTGTCGCCGTCGTCACCGGCGCGGCGAGCGGTCTCGGGCTCGGACTGGCCGCCGGCCTCGTGGCCCGAGGGATGAGCGTCGTGATCGCCGACATCAACGGGGACGCGCTCGCGCGGGCGCAGCAGCGCCTGCGGGTCGACGGCGCGGAGGTGCTCGCCGTTCGCACCGACGTCACCAAGGACGACGAGGTCGCCGCCCTCGCCAGCCGGACCCTCGACCAGTTCGGCCGCGTCGACATCGTGTGCCTGAACGCCGGGGTAAATCTGCGGGGCCGTGCCTGGGAGCTCTCGGTCGACGACTGGCGCTGGATCTACGACGTCAACGTGTTCGGTGTCGTCCACGGAATCCGCAGCTTCGTACCGATTCTGCTGGAAGAAGGCGCGGGCCATGTCCTCATCACCGCGTCGAACAGCGCCGTCGCGACGCTTCCGGCATTAGCGCCCTACGTGTCCAGCAAGCACGCCGTGCTCGCGCTCGCCGAGACGGTGCAGCATGACCTCCTCGAAGTCGGCTCCGACGTACGCGTGTCGGTTGTGCTGCCGGGCGCCATCCGTTCGGGCATGGCGGACGCGGTCCGCAACCGCCCAGCCGACTACGGCAGCGCCCAGGTCTCCGCGGAGGTTCTGCACGCGAGCCGCGCCTTCCTCGAGCGTTACGGGTCGGACCCGCGGACGATGGCGGACGACATCCTGCGGCAAGCCCTCGACAAACATTGTTTTTGCGTCTTCACCGACCCGGCGGACACCGCGACGCTCCTCACCCACGCGCAAGCGCTTGGCGAAGGCCGGCTGCCGACCGTCACCGCGCCCGTCTTCCAGGAGAACCGATGAACCATGGACCTGTGACGTTAGCCGACGCCGACGCCGACGCTGACGCCGAGGCGCGGGCCCGCGACGCCGGCGTGCCCGTCACGAACTTCGACCCGGAATGCGATCCGGCGTTCAAGGAGGACCCGCTCGGCACGATCCTGGCGGCGCAGCAACTCGGCGACGTCTTCTACAGCACCGCGGCGCGCGGCTTCTGGGTCATCACGCGCTACGACCTGTACAAGGAGATCAGCCAGGATCCGGCGCGCTACTCCAACTGCGAGACGTTCACCTTCTACCGGGACCCGCCTCCGGTGTTCCACCTGCCGGCGAACCTGGATCCACCCGAGCACACCAAGGTCCGGAAGCTGATCACGCCGCTGCTGTCGCCCGCGGCCGTGAAAAGGCTCGAGCCACGAGCCCGGGCATCGGTCGCGACGATCGCGGACGAGGTCGCCGCACGAGGCGGCTGCGACTTCATGGCCGACGTCGCGTTGCGCATCCCGGCCGAGGTCTTCCTCGAGCACATGGGACTTCCGCTCGCGGGCGCCGACGAAATCGTCGCCACCCGGCTGCTGCCGGCGAAGCTCAACGCCAGCAACGACCCCGGTGGCGTGCAGCTCGCCGCGGCGGTCGCGAAGGTGCGTGGCATGTTCGAAGAGGTGCTCGCCGACCGGCGGCGCCGGCCCGCCGACGACATCCCCACCTACCTGTTGTCCCAGCAGCTCGACGGCCGACCCCTCACCGACGAGGAAATCGTTCAGCTCTGTTACACCCTGCTCGGCACGTCCCTCGGTACGACCGCGTCCACCATGGCGTTTCTGTTCAAACTGCTCGCCGAGAACCAGGCCCTGCGCCGGCGCGTCAACGACACCCCGCAGGTGGTCGGCGGACTGGTCGAGGAGGCCCTGCGGTGCTTCCCGGCGATCCCGCTGGTCTCCCGGACCGTTCAAGGCGACGTCGATTTCCACGGGATCACGTGGAAGGACGGCGACCGACTCCTCCTGTTGTTGTCGGCGGCAAGCGCAGACCCCGACCTGTTCCCGTCTCCGGAGAAGATGGATCCGGATCGGCTGCCGAACCGTCACCTCGCCTTCGGCCTGGGACCGCACCGGTGCGCTGGTGCACACCTGGCCCGGATGGAACTGCGCGTGCTCGTCGAGGAATGGCACCGCCGCATCCCCGACTACCACCTCGGCGACCTGTGCGGCCTCACCCACGAGGTGTCGGTCGCAGTCCGCATGACGACCCTGCCCCTGGTAGTCGGCCAGGCCGCCGCGCCCTAGGCCGCCGCGCCCCAAGCCGCCTCGCGATCTACGCACCCCAGCGCCGCTCCGTGATCCACGCCCCTATTGCCGGGCGCTCTTACAAGGAGAAGACCATCCGTGCCCCGTTTACGCCTGTCGTTCGACCTTCGGCGCCCGAATTTCGCCACCGCCAGTCCGGCCGATCTCGCCGCAGCCATGCTCGACATCTGCGAGTGGGCCGACCGACTCGGCTTCGATCTGGTGTACTTCGGCGAGCACCACGGCGCCGAGGACGGCTACCTGCCGTCACCGCTGATCGCCTCGGCCGCCGCCGCCGGCCGCACCGCACGGATGCGGTTCCGCCCCATCCTGCTCGCTCCGCTCTACCACCCGCTCCGCCTCGCCGAAGACCTCGCGGTCGTCGACCTGCTCAGCGGCGGCCGGATGAGCCCGGTGTTCGCCGCGGGCTACCGAACGCCGGAGTTCGACATGTTCGACGTCGGTCTCCACGAACGGCGCAGCCGGGTCATCGAAGCCATCGAGGTCTGCAAACTGGCGTGGACGGGTCAGCCGTTCGAATTCCGCGGACGCACGGTGACGGTGACACCAACCCCCGCCCAGCGGCCGCATCCGCCGATCATCATGGGTGGGGGAGCCGAAGCGCCCGCACGGCGAGCCGCCCACCTCGCAGACGGCTTCGATCCCGCCGAACCCCGCGCCTGGGACTTCTACCGGGACGAATGCCTGAAGCTGGGACGCGACCCCGGCCCGTGGATTCCGCGCGGCCCGACGTTCCTCTACGTGTGCCCGGATCCCGACGCCGGCTGGGCCGACGTCGGCCCGAATCTCCTGCACGCCGCAAACAGCTACGCCCGGTGGATCGCCGAATCAGCAATGGGATCCAGCGAGTGGTATCCGCCGATCGGATCCGTAGACGAGCTACGCGCAGGCGGCGCCTACCAGATCGTCACGCCCGAACGCTGCATCGCCATCGCCCGAGAGCTCGGCCTGGATGGTCACCTGATCCTCCGTCCTCTGTTCGGCGGCACCGATCCGAAGAAGGCGTGGGCCAGTCTGCAGCTCTTCGAGACGGAGGTCCTGCCTTACCTCGACCTCGCCGAGCCAGTTGCATGATGAGACGCCCATCAGCTCGGCTACCTGACGCTGGGTCAGCCCTAGGGCGTGTCTGATGGATCTTCGATCACGCGGATCGATGTTGACAGCCTACGAGCCGTCGATCAACCCGCGACGATCTCCAGACGTCCACCGAGGGCTTTAACATACGCGGCGAGGGTGCGCAACTCGCTGGCGTCGACCTTGGCACGTTCAATGGCGGACACCCGTTCCTGGCGAACATGCATACGGTCAGCAACATCGGCCTGCGATTAAATTAGATCTCAGCGAAAAACTCCTGCTTAACCGCAACATTTTCAACTTGCACAATCTCGGTGGTTACGCCAAGCTTGTACTCTCGAAGTAGATCACATAGCCGATCACCATCGATTAGATCGATAGGCGGGGCGCCGTCCCGAGTCGCTTCTTTCTTGGCCTCGGAGGTAAACGTACCCGTCGTAATTAGCAAGCCCTTGTCTCCACGGCCAGCCATCGCACCGCGAAAGTCACGGACAGCGCTCGGCGTGACGCTACCGCGATAGCGCTTGCACTGGAAAAATACGGGAAAGCTGACCAACGACAGCCGGTACACCCCAAGCCCATCAATCCCGCCGTCACCACTCCCCCCGGTCACGTTCACACTGATGAAGCCCGCCTCCCTGAAGCCGCGCAGCGTGGGGTCTGCCTTACGCATGAAGACGAGCTCGACGTTCCCGTCACTGCGGGCGAGAACGGCACTGTACTGCAGTTGTACTGCAACGGGGATGGACGTCCGTAGACACCGGTGGACATATCGTCGGGGACTACGAATCAAGAAGTTGGGGGTTCGAGTCCCTCCGAGCGCACGCTGGTTGAGGCAGGTCAGAGCCTCGCAGCCGATCACACGGCGCGGGGCTCTTGATCGTTTGATAGTCAAACTGGCAGCCAACAGCCTGTCGGGAAGCTACGGCACCAAGTGACTGACCGTTTGCGATGGGCGGTCAGACCTTCATGTGGTGAGGCGAAGAGTCGGCTCGCATGATCTCGCCAAAAGTCACGTCCTTGTCGAGATTCTGGAAGCCAGATGGCATCTCGTCAGACTGCTCGCCGGTAGCAGCCGACCCGAACCCACTGCCCCAAATCAAGTTGTCTGCCACGGAAATCACGATATGGACGAAGTCGCCGTCCTCATCGAGCTGCCGCATCAGCCACTCACCGGTGTCCCCGGGCAGTGCGCAGACGAAGACCACCTCACCAAGTGAATTCTGCGTCTCCGCCAGTATCCGAGCCCTCTGGTCAGGATCTCCCAGAGCCGCGGCGATCCTCGCGGCGGTGTGCTGTCGCTCCCACAGGTGGTCGTCTTGAGCCACCCGGACCACTGCGCCGCGAACCTCATCTTCGACATGGATCCGGATATCGACCGTCTGGGCCGACCCGAAGAACTCCCGCAGAGCCGCAGGCAACGCCCTACGCATGTGGGCGGGAGTCGGCTGCACGATCGTCAGACCTCGACACTGGGGAGACCATGCCACCCACATGTCCTCGTCACGCCGGACGATCACATCTACCGGCCTAGCCACGACGGATCACCTCCAGCGCTTCCTCCTGGGTCAGCCCTACCTCCTTGACGAGGATCCGTCGAACGACGACCGGCCCGATGCTCGTCACCGACTCGTGGAACGCCCACAGCAGACGGGGTCTTCCAGGCGCTTCCAACCATCGGTGCGAGCCTCCCGCATCGCGCGAGCCCTCCCCATAGCCCAGCCCGGCCAGGACCTTGAGTAGCTGGCGCGGCTTCATGGCGGGAAACGGACTGCTCATCAACGATGATGATGGCACCCGCTGCGACATCAGCCGATACCCGGATCACCATCCCACTATCCCTGCCCCGGCCGCCCCACGCACGCCTTCGCCACCAGGATCACGCCAAGATCGGACAGCACCACGCCATGCCCGGAATGGGACGCGCCTGGGCCTGCGGTACGAGTCGGCTTGCCATCGGATGATGACAGCCACATTGACAGCCAAGCCGGTGGACGAGGGTGGACAAAGGCGGACAACGGCGGACAACGGCGGACGGACCGTCCGAGGTCGCCGGACGCGGCAGACGTCAGCGGACGTCGACCGAAGATCCGGAGCGGACTACGAATCAAGAAG
>NZ_CAUVXL010000029.1:0-4147 GCF_963555915.1 Protofrankia sp. Cas4 | reverse complement strand
AAGGAGGGTGGGGGTTCGAGTCCCTCCGAGCGCACGCTGGTTGAGGCAGGTCAGAGCCCCGCAGCCGATCACACGGCGCGGGGCTCTGGGCTTTTTGTAGCAACAGGTGCAGCAACAGCCCAGTACGCGATCAGATACGTTGCGGCGGCCAAGCAGCTCAGGCGATCGCGGCAATGTCCCCGTCATCGAAATAGATCGCCTGGTGCAGCCGGCCACCGAGAGCAGCGGCGTACCTGGCGACCACCTCCTGACCGGAGAGCGAACCCTGCTCGATCTGCGAGACCCGGCCCTTGGTCACCCCCATCCGCTCCGCCACCTGCTGCTGGGTAAGACCCCGCGCCCGACGCACCTCGGCGAGCCGGTGGCCCACCGCGACCGCAAGAAACTCCTGCTTGCCGGCAGCGACCGCATCCTCCCCACCGGCCCGAGCGACCTGCTCGGCACGGATATCAGCCCACCGTGTGTAACCACTCATCGCCGACCGCCCTCTTCCTGACCGCGTTCCACCAGGTAGGTCTTGTAGCGTTGCTCCGCCAACGGGATCGCTTCGGCGTACCAGGCGTTCCACTGCCCGGCTTTGTCCCCGGCGACGAGCAGGATGCTCGACCGCCACGGGTCGAAACAGAACAAGATCCGCACCGTGCCCGGCCTGAGTTCCTTCAGGTTCGGCACCGACGAGCCGCTGATCGTGTCGACCAGCGGTCTTCCCAGCCCGGGGCCAGCCTCTGCGAGCAGGTCGATTGCCTGCACGACCCGTGCGTGTGTGGCCGCGTCCAAGCTGTCGATCCAATCACGGACCTCGTTGACGAGGTAGACCTCCCACTGCCGCCCATCCGCCCGATGAGTATAGCTCCCACTAAACCCGCGCAGCCACGGCGCAGCCAAGATGACTACGCCAGATCAGCGGACAGGCTGGACGTCCACGGAAGATCTGGAGCAAACTACGGATCAAGAGGTTGGGGGTTCGAGTCCCTCCGAGCGCACGCTGGTTGAGGCAGGTCAGAGCCCCGTACTGGATCACCGGTACGGGGCTTCTGATCGTTTTATAGCAACGGATGCGGTGAAGGAGGCTGCAGATCGGCCACTAATGCACGCATGTTGCTTAGTTATGCCACTTGGTACAGGCGATCTCTTGCCTGCGCATTAGTTATGCGACGGTCGCTCATAGTAGGCACCCCGCTTCGCTCCCAGCAGAACAAGCTCGCCCTTGTCAGCCAGACGCTGCAACAGCCGAGTCGCCTGCGACGGAGACAGAGCGCAAAGATCGGCGACATCACCGCGAGTGATACGACCATGAGCATCGACATAACTCAACACCATCTGCTCCTGCTGCAACGGCTCAAATCCGCGTACCCGGACGTACGCTGCCGACTCCCGCAAGGCGCGATACACCGCCGTGGCTAGGTGATAGGTCCGCCCACTGCCCTCGCCCCGTGCCTCGACAAGGCCACGCTCGACCATCCGGGACAACTGGCGGCGCGTCTCAGCCTCGCTGGTCTGCAACAAACCGGCCACCTGAGCCGCACTCAGACGGCGGTCATGGAGAAGTTCTGTGACGACCTGGAGATCCGACAACCTCAACGGATGGCCGGCGCTATCCTGCTCCAGAACATACCGCGTCAGTGCAAGATCCGCCGGGCCGCCGGGAAGTACAGCCACCACACCTGAATCGGTCGTCCGGCCGTAGTCAGGAGGGCTGTGGCCGAAACGCAACTGCTCCTCAAAGATCCGATTGATGCCGCGGCCGGTACGCTCGACGATACCCGCCCGCTTGAACGCATCGGTAAGTAGCGGATTACGCGGATGCGGCGGGGCGACGAGCAGATTATCCAACCGGACGCCAGAAGGGAAACCACCCGGATTGGAAATCTCAAGCTGGTCATCCTTCCACTGAACATGAACAGCACCACGCGCGGTATAATCACGGTGGATCAATGCATTGGCGAGCGCCTCACGGAACGCCACCGCCGAGTAGGTCGGGACTGCGACGCGGAGCAATCCAAACTGGATCTCCTCCTCGGTGTTACGCGCGTTGAAGCGAGCCAGCATCTCCTCGGCCAAACGAAACAACGGCCACCGGAAGAAGTCGTTGACCTCCACGGCAAGACCGCGTAGGACCTGGAAAGCCGCTTCGTGCGTAGGAAGGAAACGGCGTAATGCGTCCTCCCGACCGAACAACAGGAGCGCCCCAGCGAGCACGCTGACAGTATCCCCGTCACTCCGCACAACACCGAGAGCCTTGGCGATGTCAAGATCCGACAGTCTTGCAAGCACAGCGTCGCCACGTCCATGCGACTCCGCTACAAGCCGACGCAACCGGTCGAACTCCAACGCCTCAAGATCGCCCCATCCGACCTGCGGGATGGGCAGCGCGCCGTAGTCCGCCGCACCCCGGTCGATCTCGTACGCCAACATCTCATGTGCGTGAAAGGCAAGACACGTCGGCCGCCCGTCCCCACCAATCGCCCGACGCACATAGGTTCCCCGCGTCGTCCCGACGATCCGTGGACTGTCCTCCACCTCGATACACAGGACCGGGAGCCCATCAATCTGAATGGCCTCAACCACGGTCTGGATCGGCGGCTGGGTCGAGTTGGCGAGCAGTGCCTGCAGCCGAAGCGGATCAGTACGGCCGGACTCATGCCGCGGCCGAGCACCGGTCACCCGACCGTCGTCCTCTACACCGACAAGGAGCAAACCACCCCGGCCATTCGCCAGACAGACTACCGCTTCGACGAGATCCCGGTCGTTCAGCGAGCCCCGGCTTTCCCCCTTGAACTCAACAGTGAAACTCTCACCGTCGGCGATCGCGGCCCGAACCCGCTCAACGTCTACCCCTATCAACCCCATGATCCTATTATCGGCTCCACACTCGCGGCACCCTTTGAGGCCACGGTAGATCCCAGTGGATCGGCATCGGCCCGAACCAGCCCCTCCCGAGCCAACCGAACCCCGTAAGCCGCAGCCGCCCGCATACCTGACTCGTCAACAGACGGATACTCCGCCACGATCTCCTCGACAGACAGCCATCCGCCAGACAGTCGAGCACCACACCCACCGGCACCCTGGTACCCCGGGATGTGCGCCTCCCATGGCAGACCGCCGGATCCGTCACGATCAGGGCCAGCCGATCATCTCCCACGCTTCAGTATGCGCCCAGGGGAGCCGGGACCGGATGACAGTCAAACTGACAGCCGAGCCGGCGGACAAACACGAGCGCCAGCGGATGTACACGGACGTCCGAGCCCACGTCACTGGACTCGACGTACCTCAACGGAGGTCCACGGATGATCCGGAGCAAACTACGGATCAAGAGATTGGGGGTTCGAGTCCCTCCGAGCGCACGCTGGTTGAGGCAGGTCAGAGCCCCGCAGCCGATCACACGGCGCGGGGCTCTGGGCTTTTTTGATCTCCAGTACTGCAGTTTGTACTGCAATTGGAAACGATCAACCCTCGGACGCCACGCCGCCACCCGCATCATCGTCACGTTCCGTAGCATCCGGCCGGGTCGGTGGAGCCAGCCGGCTGAGGATGCCATCCATGCTCGCCGCCGTCATACGCCGGATGGGCGTTGCACCACGATTCGATCGCCCATAGAGTGCACTTGAGCTCGCGAGGCTTCTCTGCCTCGCCTCACCGCCAGTTTCTAGTCGGGAGACGTCTTTTTCTCCCGTCGCTGTCGGGTCTGATGTGATCAACGGGGGAAAGTGGCTATCTGTGAACACTTTTGGTCGCCTCGGTCCTGGCCCGGAACGGCGAAGATTTCAAAGAGATGCCGAGGTCACACGAGTGGCGCTCTACTGACGGCCAGGACAGCAGGGCGCGTCTGGAGTGGCCGTGGACCTGCACCTTCTCCTACAGTTGATCATTTCTCCTGTCCTCTTAGCAGGGATTTTTTCGATCATCAGGCGCCGTCAGTGGCTGCGCTTCTGTGAGCATGTCTACAACCAGGAGCTATCGCAGGGACGCAGAGTCGATGCCACCACCGTGCGCTTCATCGAAGCATGTCGTGAGCCACGACAAGGGAACACGCCTGCGGGACTCCCACGCCGCCTGGCCGCTGTAGCGGATGGCCGCCGTGCACGAGACGCACTCAGGTCATGAGCGAACCAAGGGCACTGACGCCGATCCATGCCCTAGAGCGAGG
>NZ_CAUVXL010000028.1:0-4809 GCF_963555915.1 Protofrankia sp. Cas4 | reverse complement strand
TCCTCAAGTCGAGCAATGCCGGCGAGATGATACGAATGGCTAGTCAAGGCAACTGCTAGGTCTAGCAAGAGCTTATCATCGCCCGCGGCCGAGATACTGCGGAGAATCTGGACCGCCTCTCCGGACGCCGAGTGCGCCTCATCAAGACGGTTCACATTCGACAAAAAAGCCGCAAAATTAACTAGGGATGCGGCAAGATCTGAAATGACTTCTTCATTTTCTACCGTCTCGCGCAGTCGACGAAAGATCCGTACGGCATCCTCTGCGACAATAGCCGCTTCATCGTGGCGGCCTTCGCCAGAGGATTTTGTCGCCATTTGAATGAGCATTATAGCTCGACTCTTTCCCTCTGCCCCCTTAGGATTATTCATTGAACTTACCTTCCAGACCAAAACGTTTTGAGAGGATTAGCCGTTGAAATTCTCGATGGACGCTCGGATCAATCAGATCGCGCGCTTTATCTAGCGCCGCAAGATCTTGTAGCCATACATCCGGGTCGACATCGAGTCGCTGCGGGAGATCTTTGGGGGATAAATTCTGTCGGTCATCGAGGATGGAAGCGGGAAAGAGTACAAGCTCGGCGTAGTCTCCTTCGCCGAGTGGACGAATTATTTGCAATCCTGTACTATGCGCTAAAATGAGTTCATCGAGCTGACTTTGTATGGGTTGGAGTAGATCGGCAAGCGTGATGGGCCGATCTACTTTGGCGATCAGGTTAATGAGGGCTCGGGTAAATAGACTGAAACTGCCATCTGGGGTGTGGACGAACCGTGCGACCTGTCCTGGTGAGCAGGCGTAAATGTAGGCTACACGCCGTCCCGCTACCCGACCAACCTTACCAGTGGACCAGCCTATTCGGCCGCTGAGTTGTTTAGCCTGCTCATCAAATCCCTCCCGGCAGGCATCTATAAAAACGATCACGTCTCCGGCGTGGCTCTGTTCAATGGTATGGTTCCAATTGATTGGCAGGCACAGGTCGACAAACGGCTGGTAGCTGATGTTTGCGTCGGCGGGAACTAGGTAGTCGTTGCCGGCGTGATGAACGCCGTGACCGTTCAGATAAATCAGTAGCGTGTCACCATGACAGGCGCCTGCGATGAACGAATGTATGCCTGCCCTAATGCCATTGAGGCTGCTCTTTGTACAATCATGAATGGTGACCAGATAGCCGGCAGCTTCGAGCGCTGGTGCAAGGCTAGCCATGTCCATGTCCACGCAAGGCAAACCGCTGATAGCGGGATCGGTGTAATCACCGATCCCGATCAGCAGGGCACGGAAACAGCTGCCCATTGGCGTTCAGCTACTCGCCGAAGGTCAGAGTGATCGCAGCAGTGCCGGCCACTTGGGCGGAGGTGCCAACCAGGGTGATGCCGCCGCTCGCGGTAACCTCGACGGCGATCTGCGCCTGTCTCAGCGGCATTCGACCTTCGGTCGCCGCGATCTCGTCGAACAGTTCCCGGAGCCCGTCGACGGTGCGGCGTAGATTCTCCCGCAGCACGGTGATCGGGATTTGACGGACCGCCGGCTCAGTGTCTCGCCGGCCGAAGATCCCCTTTTCGCCATCCGCCTGTCCAGCCGTGGCGCCATGGTCGTCGAGGGAGACGAGGAAGGGAAGCGTGTCGGGACCTTCATCGGCCTGCTTGAACATCAACTAGCCCCCCGGTCTGTGATGGGTCCGATCGAGTCACTTACCGACCATACAGGTGAAGTGTGCGCAGTCGGTCACGTACCCGACCAGGCCAGATGATGCTGCTGTCGGATGCTGAAACGATCTTGACGACCGGCATACTTACGACGTTGCATATTTTCGGTGCGTGTATCCCCACTTGTATACCCAAGGCAACGGACGTCGTCGGACAGATTGCCCGTTCCTCTTAATCTGCGGGTCCGTTGTCTCGATCGTCACTCGCGGCAGCGCTATGGTAATTGACAGTGATCGAGTGCCGGTTGCCATCGGCTGTGACCTCGGTATGCATCATCAGGTCCTGGACCTCTATATCCCCCTGCGCATCGATCGAGTCAGCGACCCGGCGGAGCAAGGCGCTCACGTCACTCTGGCCAGTGCCTGCGGGGTTTGCTTAGGAGAAGTAATACACGGTCCAGCGATCCCGAGGATCAAACTTATGCACCGCCGGGAGCTCTGCCAACCGGTCCTCCACCTATCATCATCGAGTGCCATCGACGCCGGGAAATTCCCCATCTCACGCTGCGTGAGCATGATCCGCGCAGTCGTGTACTGCAGTTGTACTGCAACGGGGGTGGACGTCCGTGGACGTCGGTGGACGGTCCCGAGGCTGTGACCTGCACCGACGGACGTCGGTGGACATCCATGGACATACCGCCGAGGACTACGGATCAAGAGGTTGAGAGTTCGAGTCCCTCCGAGCGCACGCTGGTTGAGGCAGGTCAGAGCCCCGCAGCCAATCACACGGCGCGGGGCTCTGGGCTTTTGAAGATCCCCAGTACTGCAATCAGTACTGCAAACCGACGCCCGCCACAGACTTGAGGATCTTGGCGAGGCGCCCGACCACTCGAGCGTGACCGCACAGTGGTCGGCGCACACGCCAGCCAACCGCATTAACCAACCGTGATGCGTTCGTCGCCGAACTTCGCCACGATCTCGATCTGCCCTCCGAGCGCCTCGATATAGCTGCGCACGGTGGCAATCTCAGCGCGGTCCAGGTCGCCCCGCTCAATACGCGATATCCGTGACTGTGACACACCGATCCGCTCGGCCACCTCGCTCTGGTCAAGACCGTAGGCCCGCCGGATCTCGCCCAACCGATACGCACGAGCCTCGGCCCGCATCCGCACTCCGAGCGCGTCGACGCGCCCCTGATCAAGACTGCCGGTGGCTAGAGTCTCAGTCCGTACGTCTTCCCAGGTCCGCGCCATGGCCGTCAGCTCCTCTCCATCTTGTATTCGCCGTCCAACCACCGCTGGTAGCGCCGCTCAGCCAGCGGGATATTCACCTCGTACCACTGCCGCCACTGACCAGACTTGTCACCGGCGACAAGAAGCACCGCCTGCCGCTGCGGGTCGAACACAAACAAGATCCGCACCTCGCTGCCTGCGGCCGACCCCGGCCGAAGCTCCTTCATCTTATGGATCTTCGAGTCCTGGATGCTGTCGACCAACGGACGGCCCAGCGCCGGGCCATCGGATGCCGGCTGGTCGACCGCGGCCGCAACGAGCTCAGCGGTCCGCGGATCGGTGCGCGCCATGTCCATGAACCAGTCATCGACTTCGTCGACGAGGATCACGGTCCACTTCACGTCTACGAGGATGACCTACAAGTTCTATGACGTCAAGGTTCTACGCTTCTCATGGGGTACGCCTCTGCCGCACACCTGCGGACATGTAGGTGGCCATCCGAGCCAAGGATGGATCTACCGATACTGGGCACGTTACGTAACCAACATCCGTACGATTGCCGTACTGCAGTTGTACTGCAACGGGGGTGGACGTCCGTAGACGTCGGTGGACGGTCCCGAGACTGTGACCTGCACCGATAGACGCCCGTGGACGTACCGCTGAGGACTACGGATCAAGAGGTTGGGGGTTCGAGTCCCTCCGAGCGCACGCAAGGTTGAGACAGGTCAGAGCCCCGCAGCCCCCATCCAGGGCTCGGGGCTCTGCCGCTTTCCGGGTCAAGTACTGCAGTTCGTATTGCAACAGGTCACGATCAAGGCCCGCGACGCGGACAGCGGTGAACGGTGTCGGACCTGGCCTCCCGCCGACAGTCACGGCAGTCATCTCGTCCCGACTCACCGACTGAGAGTCGCAGCGATATCGCGGATTGCGATCGGGCGACCACGCTCGATGCCCCTGTGGAGGGCCTGGGCAACCTTCGGCGCCGGCCCTGGTGCCCCATCGGCCCGCCCACCACGTCGGATGTGGCTCACGAGCTAGGATGGGACCGCCGGGCGGGGGCTAGGCTGGAGGGCATGAGCGTGGCCCACAACCACTATCCGGAGCTGCACGCCCTCGTCGACCGACTTACTCCGGAGCGCACCTCTGATGCTCGGCGGGCATTGTTGCGCCTCGTTGTAGCGGACCCCGGCTTGGACGAGGGGATCGCAGCACAGGGTGCAGTTTGGCCGGGCCCGTCCTTTATCGGCACCTTCGACAGCGGTCGCGACGACCTGTCCGAGCGGGTGGATGAGGCGCTGTTCGGCACCGATGGTCCCGGGGGGTGATAGCCGGTGATCCTCTGGGACACCGGCCCTCTTTACGCCGCGTTCGACCGCCAAGACAAGCACCACGAGGCGAGCGCCGTACTCATGCGGCAGACCACACCGCCGCTTCTCGTGCCAGCACCGGTCGTGATCGAAACCTGCTATCACCTGGCCAAGCACCTCGGCGGCCGGGCCGAGGTCGCACTGCTCAAATCATTTCAGACCGGCGACCTGGCAATGGTCACGCCGACGAAATCCGACTTCGACCGCGCTGTCGAGCTGGTAGAGCAGTACGCCGGATTCCCTCTCGGCATAACCGACGCTTACGTCGTCGCGATCGCCGAACGCCTCGACATCACGCAGTTGGCCACCATCGACCGCCGCCACTTCCTGGCCGTCACACCACACCATTGTCCCGGCTTCGAACTGCTGCCCGCTTGAGAAGCACACTAAAACCAGGCCGGCTACTTCCCGTCCGATCTCACGTTCAGTGACGAGGTTCAAAAGTTGCCGTACTGCAGTTGTACTGCAACCGGGGTGGACGCCCATGGATGTTGGTGGACATCGCGAAGTCCGTGAGCTGGACCGACGGACGTCGGTGGACGTCCGTCGACGGTGCGCCGAGGGCTAC